>JBIKIA010000326.1:0-5677 GCA_044361885.1 Prosthecobacter sp.
CGCATGACGTCCTGATGAAGCAAGACATAGACCTCCAGTTCTGGCAGCGCTTGATATTCCTGCATCAGCGCGATTTCTCGCTCGGCATGAAGTGCGCGGCTCAGGTTGAGGCTTTCATCTCCTCATCGTGGGCGGCGATCTACACGGCCATGTCCTCCGCATAGCTCGCTGCACGTCTAGCTTGACTATTGGTTGATACATTTTCGCAGAGCCCACCGGCATCGCTGAACCAAAATCTTGCACCCGGCCTCATTCTTGCTCCCCTCAGCTTTCGAACCCCTAACACACAGACCCCAAAATGCCCGTCGCCACCCCCGCCCAGTATCGTGCCATGATTGATGCCGCCCAGAAAGGCGGATACGCCTACCCGGCCATCAACGTCACCTCCCTCCCCACGATCAACGGCGCTCTGAAAGCCTTCGCCGAGTCGAAGTCCGACGGTATCATCCAGGTCTCCACTGGCGGCGGCGAGTTCGCCTCCGGCACTGCGGTGAAAGACATGGCGCTGGGTGCCATCGTGCTCGCCGAGGCCGTCCACATCCTTGCGGCGAAATATGACGTGCTCGTGGCCCTCCACACCGATCATTGCCACCCGAAGAACGTCGCCAAATTCCTCACCCCGCTCCTCGCCGCCACCAAGGCGCGTCGCGATGCCGGTAAGGGCAATCTTTTCAATAGCCACATGTTCGACGGCTCCGAGCTGCCGCTCGAAGAGAACATGCGCATCTCGAAGGAACTCCTCACCCAGTGCGCTGAGCTGGAAATCATCCTCGAGATCGAGGCGGGCGTCGTCGGTGGTGAAGAAGACGGGCACGACACCAGCGGTGTCGCCAATGACAAGCTCTACACCACTCCTGAGGACATGCTCACCGTGTATGAAACCCTGAACGGCATCGGCCGCTTCATGTTCGCCGCCACCTTTGGCAACGTCCACGGTGCCTACAAGCCCGGCGCGGTGAAACTCAAGCCCACCATCCTCAAAGATGGTCAGGCCGCCGTCACCGCCAAGTACGGTGAAAAGGCGGAGATGGACCTCGTCTTCCACGGTGGTTCCGGCACTCCACTCGAAGAGATCCGCGAGACCCTCGACTACGGCGTCATCAAGATGAACATCGACACCGATACGCAGTATGCCTTCACCCGCCCCATCGTGGCGCACATGATGAAGAACTACGATGGCGTCCTGAAGATCGACGGCGAAGTCGGAGACAAGAAAGCCTACGACCCACGCGGCTACCTCAAGAAGGGCGAGCAGGGTCTCTGCGAGCGCATGAAAACCGCCTGCGATGACCTCCGCAGCACCGGCCAGACGATCTTTGGCACGGTCTAAGATAGGCACCAAGCATCCTGAATCACGCGCCGTCTGGGCTTCCGGGCGGCGCTTTTTTGTAGGTAGTTCGGGCTTCAGCCCGTGCAGGGAGCGTCGAAGAGCGGGCTGAAGCCCGAACTACGTACTCCGGTCTTGCCCGGTGGGGCATCTGCGGTCATGGAGCGGGAAGATTTCATGACGGACACCCCTTCACCAACTCAAGGCATCGTGGCGAGCATCGCCGGAGTGTTTCGGCAGAACCGGGTGCCTTGTCTGGTGCTCAATGCGTTGGTGGTGACCCTGGTGGGGAGCTACTACCTGATGCCTTCCGTGGCTGGAGTGTGGGAGTCCATCGGGCAGTTCAAGCTGCGCTGGTCGTATGCGTTTTCCCTGAGTTCGACGATCTTTGCGGCGGTGTTGCTGCCCACTCTCGTGCAGGGGGCGATGGGCACCCTTCCCAAAGAGGGACGCTGGAAGCGCGTGGGGCTGCTTGCGTTGTTTTGGGGCTATCGCGGGATGGAGATCGACCTCTTCTACCACTTCCAGAGCTGGCTCTTTGGCACGGGGAATGATGCGGGGACGCTGCTGACGAAGGTGCTGGTGGATCAGTTCGTGATGAGCCCACTGTGGTTCGTGCCGACATACCTGATCGCGCTGCGCTGGGTGGACATGGGCGGTTCGTGGAGCCGCACGCGGGCCTCGTTGGGGAGGGAGTTCTGGAGGCGCACGCTGCCGACGGTGCTGCTGACAAACTGGCTGGTGTGGATTCCGACGCTGGCGCTGGTTTACAGCCTGCCGGCGGTGCTACAGTTTCCACTGTTTTCGGTGGTGATGTGCTTCTTCATCCTGATCGTCACGCTGCTGGCGCGTGGGGATGCGAAGTGAGTGACCCAATAAAAAACCCAGGACGAGGTGTCCTGGGTTTTTGGGAATCGGGGGCGTGGATCAGCTTACTTCACGGGAGCAGGTGCGGCAGCGGCGTCTGCTTTGGCAGTGGTGGGCTGCTTGGTGGTGAGTTCGAGGAAGTCGCGCATGATGTTTACGGCTTCGAGTTTCATGGGCTCAAGGCCGTGGGGGAATTTGGCGGCGGTGGGCTCGGCGTCTTCGTCGTCGGCGCGCTTGGCCATTCTCATGCCCGTGCTCTGCTCGCGGGTGAAGTCAGACTCGAGGACGAGGTCGGGGTTGTTCACGTTGTCGAGGGTGAGGTGGTAGGTCTTGAATCCGCCGTCCTTGGTTTTGGCGGCGATCTCTTTGACCCGGGCTTCGCGCTCGGCGTCCTGCTTGTCACGGCGGGCCTTGGTCTCAGCGGTCTCTTTCTCACGCTCGGCGAGGTTGAGGCTGGCGGTGTTTTTGTCGATGCGTTCTTTGAGGCGCTTGGACTCTTCGGAGATGATCTGGAACTCGGGGTTGGCGGCGACGCGCTCGTTCATGCGCTTGCTGAGTTCAGCGAGCGGGAAGGGCTTCTCATTCACAAGGTTGTATTTGCGCGCGGGGATGGTGTCGTATGGCAGGGCGTTGTCTGCGGAGCCTTCTCCGATGTCGAGCACGTCGCGGATGGAGGGGAGGGTGAGGTCGGTTTCGACACCTTTGAGCTGCGTGGAGCCGCCGGCTATGCGGTAGAACTTCTGGATGGTGACCTTGAGGTTTCCAGCACGGTCTTTTTTGGCAAAGAAGGGCATGAAACGCTCGACCGGCAGGATGGTCTGCACGGTGCCTTTGCCGAAGGAGGACTTGTCACCCACGATGAGGGCGCGGCGATAGTCCTGAAGGGCGGCGGCGAGAATCTCGGAGGCGGAGGCGCTGGTCTTGTCGGTCAGGACGATCATGGGGCCGTCGTAGAAGGCTTTTTCGTTTTCGCACTCGCGGAAGGAGATGCGGCCCTGCCAGTCCTTCGCCTGAACGACGGGACCTGCGGGAACGAAGAGGCCGGTGAGGCGGATGGCCTCCTCAAGTGAGCCGCCGCCGTTGCCACGGAGGTCGAGCACAAGGCCGTCGATCTTCTCTTTAATAAGGCGGGCAAGGAGCTTTTGGACATCGTCAGTGGTGGAGACGGTGCCTTCTTCCATGTCAGCGTAGAAGGAGGAGAGATTGATCCAGCCGAGCTTGAGGGGCTTTTTGCCCTCTTCGCCTGGGGTGAGGAGGAGTTCAGCATTGGCGAGCTTTTCCTTCAGCTCGACTTCGCCACGGACGATGGTGACGATCTTGATGGTGCCAGGATCAGCCGCAGGATCGACGCGGAGGCGGACAGTGCTGCCGTCTTTGCCGCGGATCATATCGACGATCTTGTTGAGCTTCATGTACTTGGTGTCCACGAATTCGGCTTCGCCCTGGGCCACGCCGACGATTTTGTCATTCAGGCTGAGGCCACCTTGTTTGTCCGCAGGGCCGCCGACGACGATGCCCTGGATCTGGGCGACTTCATCGACGAGGCCGAGCAGCGCACCGATGCCGACGAGCTTGTGCTTCATGGAGATGTTGAAGCTGTCTGTCTCGGCGGGGCTCATGTACTCGGTGTGCGGGTCATAGGCCATGGAGAGGCTGGAGAGGAAGAAATCGACGATGTCTTCCTGGTCGTTCTCATTGATACTTTCGATCAGGCGGTCGTAGTCCTTCTGCACGCGCTGGGCAGGGGTGAGATTCTCTTCTTTCTTGTCTTCCTTGGGCTTGTCAGCAGCGGCGACTTCTTTTTTCTCCGCGTCAGTGGACTTGGCATCAGGCTTTGTGGCAGCGCTGTCGGCGGCGGGTTTCTCCGCCGCTTTCTTGGCGGCTTTGTCAGCTTTCTTCTTGGCTTCCTCGACCTTGGCTTCGTCGGCGAGTTTTTCCTGGAGCATGTTTTCCTCCAGGATGTCGAGCCAGAGTTTGTCCTGCTCGGCGGCGTTCTTCGGGTAAGGAGCTTTGTCGCGTTTCAGCTCGATGCCGCGATTGGAGTCGAAGGTGAACTTGTGGGAGACGAGCGTCTTTTTGACGAAGTCGAGACGCTCCTGCACGCGCTGCTTGTAGATGTCGTAGATCTCGATGGCGGGGCTGACATTGCGCATGAGCACATGGTCATCGAGAGTGGTGTCGTACTTGGACTTGAGGCTGTTGACGTCTTCCTGCGTGAAGAAGATGTGGCGGAAATCCAGGAGGTTCAGATAGTTCTCCAGCAGCTTTGCGGAAAGTTCGTCGTCGAAGTCCCGGTGAGAGTAGTGCTGGCTCTGAAGCATGTAGGCCACATGCATGGCGACCTGACCAAAATTGGTCTCGGCGCGGAGTGGGGCTGCCAGGGTGATAGCTGCCAGAGTGGCGGCCACGAGGGACAAGGGTTTGCGAATCATGACGATTTGGGGGGCTGCTGTAATACGCGGGCTGGCCTGGAATATGGCGGCAGATTTTGCGGGTTGCTGCTTGAATTGTCCACCTGTTTCCATTCTGGGGTAGATATGAGCGAGATTTCGATGTTCACGGGCGGGATCGCCCAGACTAATGGTTACGTACTGAAACTGCCCAGCGGCACGCTTTTGGTGGATGCACCAGAGGGTGTGGCGGCCTGGCTGAAAAGGCTGGGGGTGAAGGTGGATGCGTTGCTGCTCACCCATCAGCACTTTGATCATGTGCTGGGTGCGGCGGAGGTGGTGGCAGACCATGGCTGCAAGGTCTTCGCATGGGCTCCCTTGTCGAAAAGTCTGACGCTGGAGACGCTCTTCGGCGCCGTGACGGGCACGGCCTATGCAGTGGCGGAGTTCACGGTGGATGAGGTGCTGGAGGGGCGGGCAGAGATCGAGGTCTGTGAGGAAAGGGTAGCGCTTTTCCATATCCCGGGCCATTCGCCGGACAGCGTGTGCTTCTATCTACCAGAGCACGGGCTGCTCTTCGGCGGGGATGTGCTTTTCCTGGATGGTGTGGGGCGCACGGACTTCCCCGGCGGATCGTTCCAGCAGCTCGCGGCGGGTATCGAGACTCATCTCTGGCCACTACCGAACGCGACGGTGGTGTATCCGGGCCACGGCGATGACACGACGATCGGCCGCGAGCGGGCGGAGAACCCGTTTTTGACGTGATTACTTCTCCAGCACGACGACCCGGAAGGAGCGCCCCATCATCGCGGGATGGGTGAGGGAGTGGAACTGTCGCACAAGCGCCTGAGTGGCTGCATCGGGGCGCTGGCCCTCCAGTGTGGCTAGCCAAGGGAGACCGAGTTTGCCGAGGTATCGGCCCTGGTGCTCGTAGCTGCGGAGTTTCAATCCGGCGTCCTCGGCCACTTCAATGAGGCGGGTGAAGTTCACATGCGTGGTGAGATCGCACTCGCCCAAGTCTTCCAAAACGTGGTCATCGGTATGATGGTGATGGTAGCGCCTCAGGGTGCCGGTGCTGCGCTCGGGGGAGTAG
>JBIKIA010000602.1:0-3244 GCA_044361885.1 Prosthecobacter sp.
ACATCGCTCGCATCCGGGATCTACACGGTGCGTGGCAGCGGTGGGGAGATCTTCTTTGCCTCTGATGGCTTTCACTTCGCCTCCATGTCTCTGACAGGTGATGGCGAGATCCGCGCCCGTGTCACCAGCCAGACGAACACTGGCGACTGGGCCAAGGCGGGTGTCATGATCCGCGAAAATCTGACGCCCGGATCACGCCACGCTGTTGTCTTCACCACGCCTGCGGCGGGTGGCAATGGCACCGGCATCGTCTGGCGCTCCACAGCTGACGCGAATGCCATCTTTCAGTATGGTCCGCCGCTGAATCCGGCCCCGAACAACTGGCTACGCATCGTGCGTGCCGGGAATGTGATCACGGCCTACACCTCCGCCAATGGCAGCGCCTGGACGGAAGTGCGCTCCACCACCTTTGCCTCCCTGTCTGCCAGCCTTCACTTCGGGCTCGCTGTCACCGCCACGAGCAGCATCCTCTCCACGGCGACTTTTGACAATGTCAGCATCACCGGCAGCAGCGGGGCTGTTTTGGCCGCTGCTGCGGAAATCGAGCGCAACACCTCCGGCGTCGCCACAGGCTCCACCGGCAGCATTCCGGACGCCGATCTGGATGGTGACGATGTCAGCGATGTGATTGAATCTATCCTTGGTGGCGATGATATTTTTGACGGTGGCTGGTGGCTATCCACGCAGCTTGACGGACGGATCGATGCCCATTTCCAGCATCTCCAAGGAATCACGGGCTACACCTTCACCCTCGAGACCAGCGCTGATCTTGTGAACTGGCGTCCTCTCGCTCTTTCCCCCAGCGTGATCGATCTCGGCGGCGGTCTGGCGCAGAGCACCTGGAGCGGCATCACCAGTCTCGTCGGACAGAGTCGCCAGCACGGTATTGTTCGTTTGCGGGTGAACCATAAATCCGGCGTCTCGGCCATCACCTCTCCGCAAACCTGGCAGCAACACGCGCTGAATCCAAGCACTCAAACGGTGGGCATCAGCATGGTCAATGCACCTGTCTATGCCGGTTACGTCGCAGAAGTTTTGAGCACTGACACACTCCTGCTCAACACCACCTCTGAGATCCCGCTCCTGGCTGGCGCACCTTGCTACCTCGAAGTGCGAGACGGACCAAATGCTGGCCATCGCTATGACATTGCCAATATCGAAGGCAAGATCGTCTCGCTCGATCTCGCAGCCCGGCACAACACCCGAACAACCCTGCCACCTGACATTGCTGGCGAACGTGTCTTCATCCGCCCTCACATCACCCTCGGGCAGGCTTTTCCCAAGACCGTCTTCCGTGGCAGCATACGCCATGTCATCTCTGACCAAGTGCTTTTCCACAATGGCAGCACCTGGGAAACCTGCTGGCTGATGAAAAACAGCGCGAGGCACCAGTGGGTGAAATCCTCGGGTAGCAAACTGGATTCACAGGATCAACGCATCATCCCTCCCGGCACAGGCGTGATGGTGAAGCTCGCCGCCCGCCCGGTTACGATGACTCAAGTCGGTCATGTGCGCACGACACCCTTCCTCATGAAGTTGAGCGCGGGTCACAACTTCCTAGCCCCCCCACGTCCGCTTGATGCCACACCGGCCACGCTGAATCTGACTGCCGCTGGTGGCTTTAACGCTACGAGCAGTCCCGCTACGGCGGATCAACTCCAGCTCTGGGCCGCCGATTCCAAACTTCAATCGAGCACCTACACCACCTATTGGCTCGGCGGGAATGGATGGCTCTCCCTGTCAGCCATCACGGCCAACCCGGTCACCGATTCGTTGATACTTTCATCCCGGCGCGCATTCTTCCTGAAAGTCAGCGGCCCTGCTGCTGAAAGGATTTGGGGGGTGGATTAGTTCTTTTGGGCATTTTTCCAGATTGTGAAAAAGTGCGCGAAAATTGGCGTTGGTTACGCCGAACACGCTATGCGCACACTTGCCCTCCTCCCCCTTCTCGCCCTTGCGTTTGCGGCTCACGCCGCTCCAAGCCCAAAGGACGCAGCCCAGAAAATCGATTCCATCCTCCAAGCTGACTGGAAGAAGGCCAACCTCCAAGGCAACCCCGCTGCGGATGACAACACCTTCGTTCGCCGCATCTATCTGGATGTCATCGGACGCATCCCGACGACTCGCGAAGCCGAGGCTTTCATTACCTCCAAGGAAGCCGACAAGCGTGCGAAGCTCATCGACAAGCTGCTCGGTTCCGAGGCCTATGTGCAGCACATGTACAATTACTGGGCTGATGTGCTCCGCCTGACATCGAATGGCAACCAGACCGGCGCCATCACGGGTTCTGCCTACATGAACTTCGTGAAGGACAGCCTGCGCACGAACAAGCCTTATGACCAGTTCGTCCGCGACATGGTCGCCGCTCAAGGCAAGGCATGGGAGAATGGTGCCATCGGCTATTACATGCGAGATCGTGGCATGCCGCTGGACAACATGGCGAATACGGTCCGCGTCTTCCTCGGCACCCGCATCGAATGTGCCCAGTGTCACAACCATCCCTTCGACAAATGGAGCCAGATGCAATTCTACAAAATGGCTGCCTTCACCTATGGCGTCGAAACCCAGGATTACTATGGTGGCACCATCGGCGAAGTTCGTGACCTTCTTCGTGAGCAGGAAAACGCGGCTGTGAAGGCCATCGCCGAACCCAAGCGCCCGCAGCGCCCCGAACGTCCTCGGATCAAAGGTGACATGAGCAAAGAGCAGCGTCAGCAATTCGAAAAAGAGTATGCCCTCAAAGTGCAGAAATATGCTGAAGAAGAAAAAGCCTATCAAGTGGCTGTGAAGGACATGCGCAAACAGCAGGAGGAAGTGCGCTCAAAGATCCGCAAAGAGCAGCGGAACTTCCAGGAGCCCATGAACGACATCCGCGACACCATGCGCTACACCAGCGTCGGTGAGCGTGACCGCAAAGTCACCCTGCCACACGATTATCAATACAACGATGCCAAGCCCAAGTCCGTCGTCTCCGCAGGCTCCATGATGGGCCACGAATGCGTCACCCTGCCCGGCGAGACACCCCTTCAGGCTTACGCCCGCTGGATGACCTCCAAAGACAATCCACGTTTCACCAGCGTCATCGCCAGCCGTCTTTGGAAAAAAGCTTTCGGCCTCGCCCTCATTGAGCCTCTTGATGAACTTCTCGACGGCACCATCCCGATGATTCCTGAGCTGCAGACGCATCTTGAAGGCCTCATGAAGGAGTTGAGCTACGACATGAAGGCTTACCAGCGCATCCTTT
>JBIKIA010000603.1:0-3242 GCA_044361885.1 Prosthecobacter sp.
GCTGCTCAAGACGCTCCAGGGGCCGGCGTCAGTGCCTGCTTTCTCGATGACGATGGTGGCGGGGTTGTTGCTAGATGAGAAGAGTATCTGGATTTTTCCAGCAGAGTTCGTTAAGCTGGTCAGAGTCACTGCGGGTGTAGGGATCGTGACGCTCGCCGTGCTCGAATAAGCTGACTCCACCGCGCCGCGCGTGGCTTTGATCCGGTAGTAATAGGTCGCGCCAACATCCACAGCACTGTCCGTGTGGGATGTCGCCGTTCCGGCGAGGCTGGTAAGCACGCTCCAGGGGCCGGAGTCTGCAAGCGCCTTCTCCACAACGATGGCAGTCGGGCTACCTGTCGTGGAGAAGCTGAGCGCTACAGACACCCCTGACATCGCGGCCGAGGTCAGCGTGGCAGTCGGCGGCGGCGGTGCGAGCGTCCTGACTGAGAGCACCTGACTCCAGCCCGAACTCACCGTCGGAGCATCTGCTTTGATGCGGAATTCATAAGCAGTGTCCAATGTCAGGCCGCCGACCGCGAAAGAAGTCTGGTTGGCAATAATTGCTGGCGTCAGATTGGTCCAGGCAGTGCCACCAGTGGGTCGCTGTTGCAGCGTGAATCCTGTTTCCAGGGATTCATCCGTCCAAGAAAGTGCGATGGAGGTCTGGGTGATCGTGCCTGCGCTGAGCACAGGATCAGGCAGACTGAGCGGGAGCTGCACCGTGTAAAAACGCAGTCGGCTCCCATTCTGAACGGCGAGCTTTTTGCTCGTGTTGTTATAAGTGCTGACGCGGGTCGTCAGGGGCATGGCGAGCACCTGCTGATGGCTGATGGTGTCATAGATCTTGGTTTCGCCGAAGGCAAATCGGGCATCGGGAGTGGTGCTGTAGGTCTCCGCGCTCATCGTCCACTGCTCCACGAGATTGGAGTTGAAGTAGGAGCCGTTCCAGAAGACGCCATTGCCGTTTTCTGATACCACCACGACCCGCGAACCATAGTAGGAGTAGCTGCTCACACGAATGTGGGCCAGCGAGGTGAAGACATCTCCGGTCACATCCAGTTTGTAGATCTCGGCACCGGAACTGTTGTTTTCTCCATGGAAGTAGTAGCGGCCTGTTGGGTCAAAGCCGCCTCCGCCCTCACGCAGACCTATGGTGCCAAGTTCGCCACCTGTGCTGGTGTTAAAGATGGACAGGTCCACCCACTGATCCTGCTCCTCCACCACGATGCGCCCCGCTGCTCCAGCCGATACTCGATACGCGTCATTGGCACCGTAGCCCGTGCCGCCAAATGGCGTGAATGCATAGGTGCGCTCCAGAGCCAGTGTCGTCTTGTTCAGTGCCAGCAGGGAGCCGGGCATCCAATTGGGTATGTAAATACGGTTGTCTCCATTGTGGATGGCCAGATCCGTGGCGGAGGAGCCGACCTGGCGCACTCGCAAAATGGCCTCCGTGGTGCTGTCGATCTCAAGCAGGTAGGCCTTGGCTCCCGTGACAGCGGTGTTTTCGCTGATGGCATAGACCTTGGATGAGGCTGGATCGGACTTCAGGATCGTCACCGCCAGCGGCTCCACGGTCAGCTTCACCGGAAGGGTGAATAAAGTGCCACCCGTGCCCGACAGTGTCACCGTGGCCAGATGCACTCCGGCCGGCAATGTCGAGGCATTCAGGATGATCTCCACGTTACTGGGGGTGGCTCCAGTAGTGCTGGCAAAGCTCACCCAGCTCTGATCGGCAGTCGCTGTCCAGGCGACGCCGGGGCTGGCTGAGGCTAGCGCGACGGTGACCCGATGGTCGGCATGTCCCTGCACGGTCGCTGTTTCCACCTTGGTGACACTGGAAGAAATCGGAGACACCGTGAAGGAATAGACGGTGCCGGGGTTAAAGGTGCCGCCCACCTGGGCATCCACACGCCAGTAGTAAGTCACTGAAGTTGCCAAGGCCCCAGTCAGCGCAAAATCAGGCAGCGTCGTGCTTCCCAGATATTCGGGTGAAGCCGTGGTCGCCGCCGTCACCGCTGCACTGGAGGTGCCCAAATAGACACGATAGCTTCCCGCTCCTGGCAGCGGTGCCCAGCTCAGCGTGCTCGGCGGAAGGACGATGGAGCCATCCGCTGGAGAAAGCGTACGCCCCATGACCTCGGAACCGATGGCGGCGATCAGATCCAGACTCGTGATCGTTCGCGTGGTGGTATTGTAGTACACCAGTCGTGAATAGTCCGACGTGATGGCATGGACGCTCGTTGTGACCGGCAGATCGTAGAGCTTGTTGCCCGTGGAAGTCTGGAAAATGGCATTCGTTGTCACCGCGATCTCGCCGCCAGGAGTGATCGAGTAAACTGGCCCGGAGAAGCTCCTGTCCACCGTGCTGATCGTGGCCGGGCTCACCATGAGCTGCTTGATGAAGAGCTTGCTGCCATCACCGCTGATTAAAGCCGGTGTCTCCAATGGATCACGACTCAGAATGGTCGGGTAATTCGAATTCGTTTTCTCCACAAACGTCAGCGTCCCATTGGCTGCGACACTGAACTTACCGATGTATGATCCCCCCAGCCAGCCGTCCAGCCATACTGCGCCCACCCCAAAAGCTGAGTCTTGGCAGGGTTCAGCGCAAAATCCCCGAAACCATAGCCCGAGGTAGGACCATCAATCGAAACCGTCTGCACCACCAGTCCCGTGGATCGGTCATACACCCGCAGCAGTGGTGCCCAGGCACCGTCCGTATAATAGAGAATGTTTCCTGGCCCGACTCCAATGTTCGCCGTCGTATCGGCGGTGCCCCAGTTGTCAAAAGTCGGCAGCAGCAGCGTCTGCGTCACGGTCAGAGTGCCCAGATTCACCACGGAGATGGTTTCATCCACGGCATTGATCACGAAAAGCTCGCTGCCATCATTCGAAACAGCCATGCCCGTCGGCTTATTTCCCACGGTCACACTTGAGATGCTCGAACCTGTGAGTGGATCGATAACCGCGATAGCCCCACGATTCACACCATTGAGCTGGATGCCGTACATCCTTGAGCGCACAGGATCATCCATCAGTTTGAAAATGTTGCGCACACCGAGAGTCGCATTCACAAACACCGAATCCGTGTTCGCTCCATGTGTTGCCGAGATCGTCGCCGTGTAGGTCGAGTTCGTCAGTGCTGATGTCGTGAAATGCAAGACCACCCGCTGGTTCGCCACCTCCACCTGAGGCGTTACCCAGGCGGAGTCAGAGGTCACTTGCAGCGTGCTGAAATCAAACCCGCCTGCCGTGCCCGT
>JBIKIA010000121.1:0-10817 GCA_044361885.1 Prosthecobacter sp.
GCGCCCGAACTCGGCGGCCTCTGCATCCTCCGTGGCTGCATGCCCAGCAAGACACTCATCGAGTCCGCCGACCGCAACCTCACCATCCGCCGCGCTGCTGAGTTCGGATTAAAAGCCCAGCCCCAGGGCGTGGATGTCACCGCCATCCGAGATCGGAAACGCGCCCTTATCGCCGACTTCGCCAGCTATCGCCAGGGCCAGCTTGAAGATGGACGCTTCATCCTGCATCGCGCCCACGCCAGCTTCATCGACGCCCACACTCTCCGAGTGCTCCCGCGTGATGGCAGCGCCAGCTTCACTCTCACCGCGCGCACCTTTTGCATCGCCACAGGTTCCGTCGCCAATGTCCCACCGATCCCCGGCCTCGCCGAAACCGGCTACTGGACCAGTGATGACATCCTCGACGCCGCCGAGTTGCCCGAGAGTTTCGCCGTTCTCGGGGGCGGGGCCATCGCCCTTGAAATGGCGCATTACCTCGAAGGCATTGGCCGGAAAGTCACCCTCATCCAGCGCGGCACCCAGTTCCTCACCGGCATCGACCCCGAGTGTGGCCGAGTCATCGTCGAGGCCTATGAAAAGCGCGGCATCACCTGCCATATCGGCACGAAGATCCACCGTGTCAGCACGGTGGCTGGCCGCAAGCACCTCGAATACAGCCACGAAGGCCACGAGCGCAGCATCACCGTCGATCAGATCCTCGTCGCCTTGGGCCGCCACCCCGCCTCAGATGGCCTCGAACTCCAAGCCGCGCACATCGCTCTGGCTGGGAAAAAGATCACCGTCCAGCCTAGCATGCAGACCAGCCAGCCGCATATCTTCGCCGCTGGAGATGTGTGCAGCCTGCTGGATGTCGTCCACGTCGCCATACAGCAGGGAGAGATCGCCGCCCGCAATGCCGCCCGTCTCATCCGTGGCGAATCCGCCAGCGAACTGATGGACTACCGCCTGCTGCTCTTCGGCGTCTTTTCCCACCCTCAAGTCGCCGCCGTCGGAGCCAGCGAAACCCAGCTAACCGAGCGTGCCATCCCCTTCGTCTCCGCCAGCTATCCCTTCAACGACCACGGCAAAAGCATGTGCATGGGCGAAACCGAGGGCTTCGTGAAAATGCTCGCCCATCGTGAAACCGGCGAGATCCTAGGTGCCACCTGCGTCGGCCCCCACGCCACTGAGCTCATCCACGAAGTCGTCATCGCCATGCACTACCGCTCCCGCGTGCAGGACTTCATGCTCATCCCGCATTACCACCCAACTTTGAGCGAAGTCTGGACCTACCCCGCCGAAGAGTGCGCGGATCAGTGTTCATAGCCCTGTCTGCGCTCAGCGTCCTTCCATCCAAGGCACTTGCGGCTGGCCCTGGAGTTCCTTCCAGTTGTTGAAGGCCATCATGCCGAAGAATAGGGGGGTGATGAGGCTGCCGCTACGCAGGGCCAGCAGGCCGATACCCACGGCGCAGACCATACTGATAATGAGTGCGGTGCGGACGCGGGAAGAGCCGAGAAAGGCGCGGCAGATGTGCCCACCATCCAGCGGGATGATGGGGAGAAGATTCAGCAGAGCCCAGAAGATGCTGATGTAGATGAAGTCCTGGACGAAGGAGCCGAGGAGCACGGACTCGGTTTGCCAGCCGGAGAGCAGAAGCTTCAGCGTGTAACCAATGGCGATCTGCACGGCGGGTCCGGCGGCACTGACGATGATGTCTTCCACCCGCCCGAGCCAGCGGCTGCCACGGGCGAGGCCGCCGAAGGCATAGAGCAGGATGCCGACCTGACGGTCACCAAAGTGGCGCATGGCAAAGGCATGGCCGAGCTCATGGATGACGATGGAGAGAAAAGCCGCTGCCACCCAGCCGAAGAGGGACTGCATTTCCTGGGGAGTATCGGCACCGATGGCACCGCCGAGCAGGGCCATGTTTACCCAGAACATCCAGTGGACGAGGATCGGAAAATCGAAGAGGCGGAATCGGAGCATGGACGCGCATACTGCGGACATGAAGTGCGGCGACAAGCGGCAATTACTTCCGCAGAATCATTCCTGCGGCGATGAGGCCAAGCACGGCACTGATGATCCATACGAGGTCGGGTGAGTTTTCAAAGAGATGCAGGGCTGCGATGGAGCTGATGATGCCGCCGAGGCCCCAGCTCAGGCTGAGGAAGCCGGCATAGCGCCCGCGCATGGCATCAGGCGCGAGACTGGCGGCATAGGCCTGCTGACGCGAGAAGGCAAACATCTCACCGACGGTGAAGACGATCATCATGAGGAAGAAGATGGGCAGGCCAGGCTTGCCGATGAGCAGGAGGTAGCTGCCACCCATGAGCAGGTAGCCGAGCGCGAGCATCACCCGCACGGGCCAGGTGCGTGTCTGTGAAGCAAGCGGCACTTCGAGCAGGCAGATCATCACGCCATTCAGCGCGAGCACGGTGCCGGTCCAATGGGCAGGAAGTCCGCTGTGCTCGAAGTGCAGCGGGAAGGTGCTGCTCGTCTGGCGGAAGATCCAGGCCACGAGGGCGCAGGTGAGTGCGAGCGTGAGGAAGGGTTTGTTTTGCCGGATGGATGCCCAGGCGATGCCCCAGCCCGCCTGATGCGCGGCGGTGCGCTCGCCACGTGGGAGGCAGGTCCAGGCGATGATGCCGAAGATGAGCGAGGTGGTGGCATCGACCGCGAAGAGCCAGAAGAAGGAGCTCTCTGCCAGCCAGCCAGCCACTGCAGGACCGAAAGACCAACCGAGATTGATCGCGAAGCGCAGTACGGCATAAGCCATGACGCGCTGATGCACCGGCACGATGTCCTGCACGAGCGCACTGCCCGCAGGTGAGCCTGCCTCGCTCACGAGTCCGGTGATGAGTGCGATGGCACTGAGCCAGCGCCAGTCATGTGCTTGTGATAGCGCCATCATGCACGCCGCCCCACCGAGCGCGGAGAGGGCGAGCGTGACATTCCGCCCGAGGCGATCTGCCAGCCATCCACCGAGGAAAGCAGCGCAAAAGCTGCCCGTGGAGTAAGCCGCGACGGCCCAGCTTGCCTCGGAGGCGCTGTGGCCGCTGCGGGTGATGTAAAGGGTGAGAAAGGGCCAGACGAAGAGCCCGAACCGATTCACAAACGTCGCTCCCACCAGCACCCAGAAGGGCCGTGGCAGCGCGCGCAGGTCATTTAAAAAAGAAGGCATGGTCGGTGAAAACAAAAAGGCCGGACTCCTGAAGGAAGCCCGGCCGGTGGTGAAAAGAGAGTGGTGGTTTGTGTCAGGAGTGGACCACTCGTCGGGCAGGGCAGGGCAGGGGGAGATTGACTCGCTTGTCATTCGGAATGACCGCCATGGCAGCATGGATGCGCGGCATCGCCACTCCGGCATAGGAGGGGGCAAGGGTGGAGACGCACGAGTTGGACATGGGCCGCGATATTCGGAGCGAACGAATGATTGTCAAACCTGATCTCCGGCGCGTAAAGCAGAAAGTCCTATGCCCCTCAACGTCCGTCTCTTCATCTGGTTCAGGCTGCTGTTTAACTGCCGCTTCTACTACCCGATCTTCACCGTGCTCTTCCTCGATCTCGGGCTGAGCATCGCGGAGTTCGCCGCACTGAATGTCATCTGGGCCATCACCATCGTGCTGCTGGAGGTGCCGTCCGGTGCGCTCGCAGATCAGTTTGGCCGCAGGCGGCTCATGATCATCGCTGGCTGGCTGATGGTGGCGGAGATGGGGGTGCTCTGCCTGATGCCGGTGGGGAATCACGACGCCGTGCTCTGGCTCTTCGTGCTCAATCGCATCTTCAGTGGTGCAGCGGAAGCCTGCGCGAGCGGGGCCGACGAAGCCCTGGCCTACGACTCCCTACCTGAAGGCGAACGCGCCACGCTTTGGCCGAAGGTGATGGCCCGCCTGAGTCGCGCCATGGCGTTGGGCTTCATCGTTTCCTCCATCTCCGGCTCCGTGCTCTACGATCACGCCAACGTCGCTGCATTGCTGCAATGGCTCGGCCTGGGCGATGTCGGGCGCGCGATCACGATGAAGATACCGCTCGTGCTGAACTTCCTCACCGGTGTGGCCTGCCTAACGGTGTGTTTGCGCATGACCGAAGCTCCGCTGGTGGCCATGAAGGCCAGCCTGGCAGAACGTGTCCGCGAAGCGGTGCGCGGCATCATCGACACCGCGCGCTGGCTCTGGCACACGCACGCCGCGCTGAAGATCATTGTGCTCGGGCTCGTGTTCGACAGCATCATCCGTCTCTTTCTCACCGTGGCCTCGAACTTCTACCGCCTCGTCGGCATCGGCGAGAGCTGGTATGGCGTCATCGGCACCGTGGCCTCCATGCTCGGTCTGCTCACCGCCGGACTCATGGAGCGCTGCACCGGGCGCTACTCCATGACGCGAAACTTCACCGGGCTGGCGCTCGTGATTTTCGGCAGTCTGCTTTGTGCCGCGCATCCGCAGTCAGGCTGGCTCGGCGTGGCTTTGATCATGCCACTGATGCTCGGGATGCGCTTCCTCCAGTTCTTCCTCTCCCATTACCTCAATGCCGAAGTCAGCTCCGAACGCCGGGCCACCGCGCTGAGCTTTCGCGGCATGACCATGAACCTCGCCTACGGCGGCATGACGCTGCTCTTTGGCTGGCACACGCACTGGCTGGAAGGCCGACTCCATCTCCCCGCCGAAGATTCGAAAGTCTTCGCCGCCAGCCTCGCATGGTGGCCTTGGTGGTTCGCGGGTACTCTGCTGATCTCAGTTCTTTGTCTGAGGCTGCGCGCTCGTCAGAACGGCGGCTTGCAGCCGAGATAGAGCACCACCGCATAGGAAAGCTTGCAGAAGTAGTGCATGAGCTGGTCCTGATGGAAGTTTGTTTTGCCGCTGCACTTCAGCACATCAATGATCCAGTGAGCGGTGAACTCGATCAGGCAGAGAAGAAAGGACCCGGTGACCAGCCAAACTGCGCCTGCGTGTAAAAAACAATGGGCGCTCATGCACCAGATCCAGATCTGCACCGGGCGTGAAGGATCCTGGAGTTTCTTCAATAGCCGCCAGTTCTTGCCGGTGGCGATGTATTCTCCCTGGAAGGGGAAGTCCATCATCCCGTGTCCGATGGACAAGGCGAAGAACACCTGAACGGCGGCCAATAGGTTAAGCGGGGGGATCTCCACGAGTCCAGACATGTAAGGTAAGCTCCGCTTCACCTCCAAGGCTGGCAACTTGAAATTCAATCCTTGTCCAACTTACCAACACCCATCAAGGCGGCGGCAGAGGCACGTCGTTGCTCATGGCTGGCTCTCTAGACATCGGAGCTGGCACGGCGTTGTTGATGCTCGGTGGTGGCAGGAGTGGTGTGGCTGCTGGCGCATGGGCTGGCTGAGCCTGCCGCACCTGCTGAGCGGGATCTGCGGGTGCAGCGGCGATGTCGCTCTGGCTGATCCATCCGGCGATGTCGCCTTTTTGGAGTTGGACGCGGGTCTTGTCCATGGTGGCCCCGGGCTGCACTTTGCGGACCTTGATGCCTTGCTCGTTCTCGCTGCCGATGCGCGCTTCTGTGAATTGCGTGGTTGTGCGATCTAGCAGGATGGCGACGAATTGCCCATCAATCTCGTAGGTGCCTGCGAGGCTCAGGCTGTCGGTGAAGATGGGACCTGTGGGGGCATCGGGTGAAGGCAGATCCTTGGTGGTGAAGACGCTGCGCTCCCAAAGCGCGGCGTAGTGATCGAGTGTCGGGTGGACGACCGGCGTGTCCGCTGCATGTGCAGTCAGCGCTAGTGCAAACCAACTGAGAACTGAGAACTGAGAACTGAGAGCTGAAAGTTTCATGGCGTGTTGGCTTTGCTGAATTTGGCTGGCCCCTTCTCACGATAAAACTGCGTGATCTCGGCTTCGACGTTCACTGTCTTGCCTTCGCCTGCGGGTGAGATTTGCAAGCGCGTAATGCCGAGGAAACCTTCCGGCGATTGCAGGGTGTGCATCCACTGGAAGAGCGGCTGCTCCTTCACCTTGGTGAGGGTGATTTTGACGGAGGCCTGATCGTGATAGCCACCTTCTTCCTCGATGGGCAGTCCATCTTGACCCACCGTTTTCACGGGTTCGAGGAACTGCCGGTCAGTAAGATTCAGGGAGAGCTTGTCGGCCTCTTTCTGGATGGTTTCGAGCAGACGCGTGGAGGCTTCCTGGCGTGAGGTGAAGCTGGGGACGTTCTTGTCCAGCCAGTCGTGGCGGCGCTGCCATTCACTGCCTTGGGCGATGGCTTCGTTCATCACGATGATGCGATCACGCAGGCCGTCGTTCTCTTCGAGGATAGCCATGTAATGCTTGATGCCCATGGCCACGGCTCCACCGCCGATGATGACGAGGAAGAGCACGCCGAAGAGTGTCAGGAGGATTTTTTCACTGCGCTTCATGGCTGGGCTTCTCCTTTCAGCTCAAAGGTGGTGCTGTTGTCGCTGGCGATCTGCGGCGCGGGTGTATCAAAGGTGTAGCGGCTGAGTGCGTCGACCTCGGTGATCTCCTTTGTGTATTGCAGTGCGAGTGATGGCGAGGCGGTGCGCCCTCGAAGAGCGAGGGTCTTCGGCGTCCACTCGAAGCTGGTCATGCCGACTTCCGTACTGCTGGTGGGGCTCATGACATCGAGCAAGACCTGCATCGGCCCGGCGCTGGGATCGACGGCGGGTGCTGCCTCGATCCAGGCTTTCTTTTGATCCAGCACTTGCGATGCACGCGGGGTGAGATCGGCGATCTTATCCCGCAGCATGTCGCGCTCACGAGTAGCAGTGGTGATGAGCACCATCATCACCGCGATGCACGCAGCGAGTGCGAGGCCCATGCTCAGAGCGGTGACGCGAGTGCGAGCGCTGGCCTGACTGCGCTGACGTGCGGCGAGGATGTCGGCCGGGACGAGCGTGCTGCTGTCCTTCGCTGGCAAACGCGGTGCTGGGATGCTTTCGCGGCGGGCAGGCAAGCCGGTGATGCGCTCGATCTGCGCGACGTCGCCTTCGTCATCAAGCCAGAGAACGATGCCATCCACTTTGCCGAGCACTCGCTGGAATCCGAGCTGGAGGCAAAGGTGGTTCAGCTCGCTCAGCGCGCGCTCATCGAGTCGGTGTGCGGAAAGCGGGCTGCAATAAACGATGTGGCTGCCATTCGTGATGGTGACGACGAGGCGGCTCATCTCGCGCTGGAGGATGATGCTGTCGGCGGGCAGGTCGCGGCATTGAGCGCTGAGCACGACTTCATCTGGCAGGCGCAGCATGTCCCAAAGCGGCGTAGCCTGCTCTTTCAGGGCGAGGATGCAGGTGAGATGCGCGCCGTCTTTTTCCTGAAGGCGGCGGACTTGCAGGCTGTGCTCAGGATCACTCACTCGCACGCCAATGCGCTCCAGATGCAGCAGCGCCATGTCCCGCAAATGCTCGGGCTGACCGTGCAGCCACGCGGGCAGCACCCAGGCATGAGAGGCAGGCAGCGCGAGGATGCGACGATGAATTTCTTTGGCAAAGACGCCCGCGCTTTGACCGAAGTCGGCGGCATGATCACAGGCAGTGCCCTCCATGCCGGTCCAGCGGGACCAACCGTCGGCTCCGGGCAGGAGGAGGTCGTGAGTGGGTTTGCGGTTACGAGCCATGATGAAGAGGGAGTTCGCCACGCCAGATGGCTTTTTGGTTTTGCACGATGAGCACGAGTCGGCGGCGGATGTCGCCAAAGTAGCCGGTGCTTTCCAGGCGCTTGATGGGTCCGGCGAATTGAATCCAGCGCGTCAGCAGTTCGACGGTCTGGGGCTGATACACGCCGAGGAGTTGCGCGACCTGCACAGGCGAGTTGAGGCGGTTGTCATCGCGGGTATGCATCGCGCCGTCTTTGCCTGAGCGTAGTGTCAAAAGCGGCGTCACACGCTCGACGGGCACATTGGCGATGAGTGAGATGAGTTCGGCTCGGGCTTCATTCACATCGACGCGGCCATCGCCCATGACCGTGAACCACTCGCGCCAGTCGGGACGCATGACGTTGATGACGTCCATGCCTCGCACCATCAGCATCTCTTCGATTTCGCGGAAGGGTTTGTTGAAGGGCAGGCCTTCAAAGCCTGCTTTTTGGTAGTCGCGCTTCTCCGCGCCATTCAGGCTGGACTTGTCGTCCTCGTCGATCCAGTCGCGCAGGGCATCAATGAGCGCACCGCTTTGCTCCGGCTTGAGTCCCCAGGCGCCGAACAAACGTGGCAGCAGGACTTTGTCGCCACTGGCGAGCAGCACGTTGATGTTCAGCCGAGCTTCTTCGGTGGTGAGCTTCACATCGTAGCCACCGCCATCGGGGCTGGTGTAGTGCAGCAAACCATCATCCATTTGGATGGTCGGATGCCGCGCGACTTCGAGCCCCATCTGCGCAAGCCGCTTGGCAAAGGTGCGTCCGCGAAGTTCTCGTGTGGCCTGAGTGTCGGCTTGGAGTGCTTTGGCTCCAGCAAGTACGACCATCCCCATGACCGCGATCATCCAGAACACCGCGATGAGGGCGGAGCCGCGGTGGAACGACGAAAGACGAAATCCGAATGACGAAGAAATGACGAAGCCCGAAGCACGAACGCCGCCTGGAAGGATCGTGTGATCCCCTTTTCGGCATTCGGTGTTGGAGTGTTGTTTCGTCATTCGGTTTTAGTCATTCGTTATTGCTGCGCCACGAGGTCATTCGCGATCCAGTAGGTGAACTCATACTCCCTCGGGTCTTTGAGGAACTGAAAGTGGAGCTTCATGAACAAGGGCGGAGTGGGGCGCTTGGTGGAGTCCCAGGTGGCGAACCAGCGCTTCTTTTCCGTGTCGTAGAATTCCCAGCGGAAGTCTTTGAGGCCATCAAGCAAGGTCAGCTCGGCGATCTGGGAGTAAGCATCGAAGGCGTTGGGTTTTTCGAGGCGCTTCAGGTGGCGGACGTTGAGCTGGAGGCTGCCGGTTTCTTTGCCACGGACGACAGCGAACTCGACGGCATCGGCGAGGCGCACGGCGCGTGTCCAGACGAAGGGCACTTGGCCGCCTTCGATGAGGAGATTGCCACCGGCGCCGCGTTTGGCTTTCTCCAAACCACAGCTCAGGCGGATGCTGGGTGGGAGGTTTTCCAAGTAGTCGCGCCAAGCGGCAGTGAAGTTGGTGAGGCGAGTCTCGGAGATGCGAGATTGATTCATCGACGCGCCGAGTTGGATGCTTCCATTTGCCAATCCATACACGCCGCCGAGGAGCAGTCCGATCACGCCCATGGCGAGGAGGACCTCGATGAGGGTGAAGGCAGCGTGTGGGCGGTGCAGGTGTTTCACCTGCGCCGGTTTAAGGGCTGGCGGGTGAGTACACATAGGTTTCCATTTGGCGTTTGAGGCTGCGCTTGCTGGCTCCATCGGCCAGCCAGGCTTCAGCGCGGACGCGGAACATTTTATCGAGCTCGGCTTTGTCCTGGGTGAAGAGGCGGACCTTTTCGATGCTGGCGCTGGCGTCGATGCCGTCGGACGTTTTGGGGAAGCTGATGGTGCGTGGCTTCAGCTCGGGCTGGTGGGCGACTTCGGCCAGCACGGACTCTAGCACGCGGAGCACCTGGGCTTCCTGACGGGAGCTTTTTGTCGTCTGGGCGATCTGGTCCAAAGCCCGCGTCATGCCGACAGCGACGATGCTGAAGAGCGCCATCGCGAGGATGATTTCGAGTAAGGCGAAGCCCTCGTGTTTTGATGATGTGAAGCTTGGTTTCATGTCATCCATTCACGATCACGCTCTTGCGTACGGCGCAGGCAGTGAGGGGGTCAAAGCCGAGTTCGATGGTGCCTGATGCGCTGGTGATGCGGACTTCGAGAGGCTCACAAATGCCGGTGGGGCTGAACTCCCAAACTTCGCCGCGTTTGGCATTGCGGAAGGCTTTGTCGCCGAGGCGCTTAATCTGCACTCGGCCGCCTTCTTCGCCGCCGAGGCCGCCATCGAGAGCTAGCTCGATGGTGTGCTGCTGCATGATGGCATCCTGCAAGGTCTGGCGTGCGGTGGCTTCGATCTCGGACGCGGTGCGTTTCAGGCGTGCCTGATCCTGCATCCCGGTCATGGACAAGGTGGCGATGCCGAGAAGCATCATGCACAGGCCGAGGGCGATGCAAATCTCGACGAGCGTGAAGCCGGAATGACGAAAGCCAAGCCCACTGCCGGGCTTGGTTTTCGTGTGCTTCGAGACTGTCTGGAGATTCGTCATTCAGTTTTAGTCATTCGTCATTACCGCCGGAGGTGGTTAGAGGTCCCAATTACCGATGTCATCCGCCGTCTCTGGTTGTCCATCTGGGCCTGCGGAGAAGATGTCGAAGCCGCCTTTGTCTTTCGTGCCGGGACGGCGGTAGTGGTAGGGGTTGCCCCAGGAGTCGAGGATCGGTTTCTTGAGCTTATTGGTCCAGTTTTGGGGTGCGGGACGTGAGGCGGGTTTGGTCACGAGAGCCATGAGACCTTGCTCGGTGGTGGGGAGGAAGGTGTTATCGACTTCATAACCACGCAGTGCGGCGGTGAGTGTGTTGAGGTCGGCTTTGGCACGGGTGCGTTTGCCGGAGCTGGTGACATCGCCGAGTGAGTAGATACCAGCGCCGACGAGCAGGGCGATGATGCCGAGGACTAGCATGATCTCGACGAGGGTGAAACCGCTGGAATAGCGGCGTGAGCGGAGGTTTGTGTGTTTCATGAGGCTTGGATGGGGTGAGTCACTTGCTGATGTTGCCGATGGTTTGGAAGATGGCGGTCATCATGAGGTAGGCCATGGTGCCGACGAGGCCGGCCATGAGGAAGACAATCGCTGGTTGGGCCAGGGCGGTGAGCTTTTCGATCTTCTTGCTGAGGTCGCGATCGAAGCGCTCGGCGGCTTTGG
>JBIKIA010000605.1:0-3233 GCA_044361885.1 Prosthecobacter sp.
CGCGCTTCATCACGCTGCACATCACGGGCAACAACGTGCAGGGCATCGAAGGTGTGGATGAGGCCTATCATAACCTCAGTCACCACGGCATGGACGAGGAAAAGCTGGCGCAACTCGCTCTCGTGGAACAGGGCGTGATCAACGAATGGGCGGGTTTCCTTCGCAAGCTGAAGACCGACAAGCTCCTCGACGACACGATGGTGCTGCTCACCTCGAACCTCGGCAACGCCTCCGCACACGATAACAAGAACATGCCTGTCCTCTTTGCTGGTGGTGGCTTCAAGCATGGCCAGCACATCGCCTTTGACCAGAAGGACAACTACCCGCTGCCAAATCTCTATCTCAGTTCACTCCAACGCCTCGGCCTCGATGAGGGGCGCTTCGCGACGAGCGAAACGACGATGCGCGGGCTGGAGGCGGCGTGAGTCATCTCTTGCGGAAGAGCTTCACAAAATCCAGCCCGACGAACTTTGAAGGCTTAGCTGCTGGATTCGTGCCGGTGATAAGAATGCCCAGTTTGTGTGGGCCTGTGGCCAATTTGCCGACCTGATGTTCCAGCACGCCCGTGGTGGACACTTTGACTGAGTCGTAGAGGTCGATGGGTTCACCGATGGGTTTGCCATCGAGCGTGAGTTCTACGATCGCATAGTCCGGCGCAATGGTGAAAACGCTCTCTAGCGTGTATTCAGCCTCGTTGTCCACCTTCAGCTCAATCTCGAGCGTGTCACCTACATCACCGCCACGCCAGAATAGCTGCGAAGCACCGCTCCAACGGCCTGCGGTGAAGTTTTTCATGCTCTGCGGTGCTACGGTCCCCTTGCTGGGCTTGGCCGTGATGGATTCACCCTCGATGACTTCGAGGACGCTGTTCGTCGTTTCATCGAAGAGTGGCTGTCCGCCACGCAGCGGCGGGGTCTCAGTGATGGTCACGCGTTTCGGTTGAGCAGCCTGCCATTCATCTTCGGAGACTTCCTTCACGCGATGCAGCAGCACATGCGCGCCTTTCATGCCACCGGCGAGGATGTCGGGAAGTTTGTCTCCATTCACATCTTTGATGATGACCTGTCGGCCAATGCCTGCCTCGCCATCTGCTTTCATCGGCAACCAGTCCACGCCATCGCTGGTTCGCGCGAGTTTGAACCAATAGACCACCGCACCCGCATCCCACATGGGCGACTTCTGATGATGTGACCAGTAAGTCTTGCCGGTGACGATGTCCTTGAGTCCGTCGCCATCCATGTCGGTGAGTTGGACGCTGTGCAGCTCGCTAAAAACGACACCGTAGCGGTTCTGCGCCGGGCGGTCTCCCATGATGAGATGTTCTTTGAAGCCTGTGGGTGTCTGCTCATGCCAGGCGAGGCCGAACTCATGCGCGGCGAGGCTGGTGATGACGTCGTTGTCACCATCACCATCCACATCATAGGCAAACATATCCGCGCCGCCGCGAGGGGCGAAGGCGGCCTTGTGCAGCGTCCAATGTCCCTGGGTCAAATCTTCGGGCTGCTCGAACCAGCCGTCCTTCATGAGGACGTCCTGACGTCCATCGCCGTTCACATCGCCCATGCCAAGGCCGTGCCCAAACTTCGTCGGCGCGATGCGATCTGTGATAGGATAGAAGTTCCACTTCTCAAAAGGCACGTTCCAGCTCGGCTCTGCATAACCAAAGTAGCCATCGCGCGTGCAGACGAGCACTGGCTTTTCTTTATCGACGAGGTTCACGAAATGCGGTGATTCGTTCGATACCCAGTCGAAGACTTCATGCTTCGGCCACGGCGCGGCATGGCCTTCTTTGCCGGGGTTCTGATACACATAAGCTGGAGTGCCCGGGAATCCGGCGGTGAGAATGTCCGCCCAGCCATCGCTATTGAAGTCATACGTCCAGGCAAAGAAGTGGTTCGCGTAGGCCTCGCGTGGTTGTGGAAAGGCCTTGTAGATGAGGTGCTTCGTCTTGAAGTCCGGCCCGGCAAACCAGAACGGGCCGTAGATCGCATCCATGTGCCCATCGTTGTCGATGTCAGCCGCGTTTACGCCTTCGGAGTAGTAGGTGTCGGTGAGCTGAACACGATCAAAAGTATGGAGCGCTGGCTGTCCAGCGGCTGCCGATGTGATGATCAGTATGAGGGAGGCAAGGTGCGGCTTCATGGTGTGCTAGGGGGCTTTGGGACGGGCGCGATACTTCTCGGCGAGGCGGGTGTGTTTGGTTTCGAGGGATTAATCTATACTGCTGATCCAGTGGTGCTTCACATCGCTGACAGCTTGGCGGCTCCTTCACTCCAATCGACCTCATGGGGCAGAGGAACTGACTTGGCTGCGAGTGCGGCGATGACGCCTGCGGCTTCACTCATGGCTACGGAGTTTCCAGTGACACGGTAGCTGGCGTGAGAAATGAAATCGCCGCTGATGCAACGCCAGGCCATCATGAGGCCGTCCACGTCTTTGGCGATCAGTGCACGCAGCGGGATGTCGTAGGGCTTCATTTTGAAGTCACCGTTGTTGATCGGATTCTTTTGGTTCGTCTCTTTCGAGTCCGCGTGGATGTCCACACCGAAGGTCACACGGGCCACGGCATCTTTTTGACGAGCGCCTTGGATCAAACCCTGCCGCGTCATCGTGTAGCGGGCGTGGATGCGCCGACCATCGCGCACGCCGATCTGCTCCGCCGTGGCGGCGATTTGCAGTCCCTCCCACACGCCACCCAGGCGGCCGTGGACTTTAAAGAGTTGCATCTTGGCTCCTGCCCGATCTGCCGTAATTGCCGCCGTGATGCCCGCCGGGCCAGCACCACAGACGATGACATCCGCATCGTCATTGAGCGCCAGCTTTTGTGCTGGTTCGTTGAACTCCGCCGCATCGCTTCCCGGTGCCGCGTTCAGGCCGGAGACCGCAGAGCCCACGAGGGCAGGGTGAAGGAACGAGCAACGGCTGAATCGAGGAGAGGCCATGCGGAAATCAAAGCACGCATCCCCCGTTTGTCAGCGCTGGGATATTTGCAGCTTCAGGATTTGAGGCGGGCCCGAAAGTGACGGGTCAAGGTGCGGACCCCTAGCCCGGGATACCGTGGGCAGTTCACCCCATGGTGGTGCTTCCGAAAGCCAGCTTGGGTGGAGCCCGATGAAATATCCATCCTCACTTACCGCCCGGCGTGACCTCGATCTGCTCAATAAACCATGGTTGGCGTCGAAGCGGCTTCAACGAGCCTCTGGCTCCTTGCTGGTTCTTGCCGCCGCGACGGT
>JBIKIA010000122.1:0-10808 GCA_044361885.1 Prosthecobacter sp.
TCGTTATTGGCCGAGACGGTCACGGTCTGCGGTGTGGCCCAGTTCTGAGGTGTGAAGGTCACTAGAGCGGAGGACAGAGAGAGCTGGGAGTTCGCCGTGAGGGTGATGAGCACATCGTTGTTCGGCGCGCCGTTGAGCTTGTACTCGACGGTGTCTGTGGCTCCACCTTCGGTGACGGCTGTGGTACCGCCGGACTGGGTGAGAGTGACGCTGGCGGCGGAGTTTACGTCATCATCGCCGATGAGCGGGCTGATGAAGGCGGTGATGTCTGTGGTTCCGCCCGAAGCGATGGTGTAGGTGCCACCCGAGGCGGTGTATTTCACCGGGCTGATGCGCGTGGTCTCGACGCGGAGATCGTTGCGTCCGGTGACGGTGATCGCCTGTGGCACATACCAGTTCGTGGTGGTGAAGCTGAGATTGCCGATGCCGGAGACATCACCATCGTTGCCTGTCCAGTTGAGGGCCACGGTGGCGGTGGGGGCTTTGTTCAGCGCGACGAGGTAGGTGTCGGTCATGCCGCCTTCGACGGCGGTAGTCGTGCCCCAAGTTTCGAGGATGGTGACGCCGTTCGTGGCGGCGCTGTCGTTATCATTCACGCGGACATACATCGCCGCGCAAGGCAGGGCGTTGTAGCTGGTGTCCGTGCTGGTGGTGCTGTGGGTGATCTGACGGAAGACCACGCCCTGGCGTGCGCCATCATCGACGGGAGTGACGTTGATCGTGCGTGACGTGGTGTAGTTCGCCGAGGTGAAGGTCAGTGTCGCGACGCCTGCGGAGGGTTTGGTGAAGGTGCCGTCCGTGCAGTTGAGGTCGAGCCGCGTGTTGTCGTAGTTAAAGTTCAGCGTGACGTTCTGAGTCGGTGCCGTGCCGGAGGCGAAGGCGACGGTGTATGTGTCCGGGCTGGAAGCGGTGTTCACGCCTTCCGTTACGACGGCGATGCCGCTGGCGGTGGCCTTGGTGGGAATGAATCGGCGCGTTGGCGTGTCGTTGTCGGTGATGGCGCAGTTGAATTCATTCACCTGACTTCCGGCATAATCCGAATCTGTGCTGGTGACAGCGTGGCGGATGGTGGCAGTGCGGACGTTCAGCGGCGCAGTGGCGACGAGGTAGCTGTTAATCACCGTGTCATTGTTGGCAGTGACGGTGATGGTTTGGGCGGTGCCCCAGGTGGCATCGGTGAATGTCACCGAGGTGGGAGAGAAGGTGATGTCTCCAGTGGCCACGGCTGCATCGAGCTGCCAGGGAAGGACCGCGCTGGGGGTGACAGTGACGGTCTTGCCTGCACCGGGAGCGGAGGTCAGGACGATCTTGTAGGTGTCTGTGACAGTGCCTTCGGTGACGGCGGTGCCTGTGCCGCTCTGAGTGATGGCGACGAGCTTCGCAGGAGCGGCTTCGTTGTCATTCAGGGTGAAGTTCACCGGTGCGCTGTAGGTGCTGGTGTAATTCGGGTCCGAGCTGGCGACGGTGTGTTGGATGGAGGTCGTGCGGGAGCCGTCGGCCTGACCATTTTCGAGGCCGTGGATGGTGACGGTCTGCGGGATGTTCCAATTCGTCGAATCAAAGGTCAGGGTGGTGACACCACTCTGAGGGCTGGCGCTGCCGGGGCCACTGGTGAGGAGTTGCGGCGCCATGCTGGCGGAGTTCGTGGTGAAGTCATCGAGTCCGAAGCCAGGAAAGCCACCGGTGAGACCCATCAGGGCGATGGCGTAATGCCGGTTCACGCGGTTCACGAGCATGGACTCAGTATTGATCTGAAGCTCGGGACCGAAGAGACCGTTCGTCGCCATGATGCCAGGCTGGACGTAGTCGGGCATGAACCAGTTGAAGACGCTCGGAGCTTTCTGAGGCGACTGACCGATGAAGCCTGTCTGGTCGTTGAAGCGGATGCGTGAAGCATTGGCCGTGAACTTCGAAACTTCGGCAGCAGGATAGGCGCCGAGCAGCGGACTGTCCGCGCCGCTGTAGGGAATGGACATGTCTCTCAGTGTGGTGAGCGGGGAGCCTGTGGAGGGCTTCAAGGCACGCAGGAAGGAGGCGAACTGAATTAGCGGCTCCTTCAGCTTGCCAGCACTGACGATGGTGTCGGCGACGTTGAGCGAACGAGCTTCGTAGTCGAGCAGGATGGCTTTCATCACTTCGCCGAGGTTGCCGTTCGTGCTGCGATATACATTGCTGGCACGATAGACATAACCGGCGCTCGGATTCGAGGTCACGAGACGCTGGATGAGCTGGCGAGTGATGAAGACGGGGGTGTTCTGATGTCCGTTGTAGGCTCCCACGGTGGGATCACCCGCGAGGGCATTGTGGGCGAGGCGGACATCGACATCGGCCAGCGGGTGGGTCTGCAGATCAATAAGCGAAGAGATGTCCTGCGCTGGGACGACGCTGCCGCCTTCCAGCGGGCCGGTACCATCAGGATCGTTGTAAAGATGTAGGAGACGCTTCTGGCCGAAGTCATGGTAGTAAGCACCATTGTAGCGGCCGAGCATCTTCATCGGATAAATCCACGGAGCTTGGTAGAATGCCTCACCCGCGCCGGAGGAGAAGTCGGTGAAGTGAATGCCCTGGAACTCGATCTGCTGACCGGCCTGAGCGGTGGTGGGGACATTGTTATAACCCTGGGTGCTGTTGCGCGAGACGGTGACGGTGGCGTGACGTGCGCCATGGCTCATGCCGGTGAGCACACGGGCGAGTTCGGTGATGTCGGTCTGGTCGTAAGTGGCGACGGGGAGTCCATTTGCAGCGAGGACAAGGCTGCCATCTGGATGGCGCAACACGAGACCGACCGTGAAGAGCTGCATGATCTCGCGGGCGTAGTTTTCATCCGGGAAGATGTCCACGCCACCGCTGGTGTATTGGGCACGGTTACGCAGATGGGAGAGGTAGATGCCCATCATCGGGCTGTAGGTGACCTTCTCCAAAAGGTCGCGGTATTTGCCAAAGGCTCCGTCAGCCAGCATGTCCCAGTAGTTGGCGGCGCCATAGTGGCGGGATGCCACGGTAGTGTCGTTTTCCGAGATGATTACGATCTCACTCAGGGCTGCAGCCATGCGCTGGCGGACCTGAGCCTTTGCCTGAAGGGCCATCGTCCACCATTCGCGACGGCGGTTGGCGCTGTTCTGCGGGGCGTTGAAGCTGGAGATGTTGCTGGAGGCGGTGGTGAAAGGATTCGTGACGTTGCCGTAGGTGTCATAGCTGGCGGTGAATCCATTTCCGGCGAACTGCTGATCATTGCCGGCGAAGAGCGGTTTCGTGCCGCGCATGACGAACTCTTCATTGTCCGCCGCCATGACGAGCGTCAGAAAGTTTGGCGAAGGTGTGATGGCAGGGTTGATCTGTTTGTTCAGCCAGTTGGTGTAGCCCGTCTTCATGTTCGCCGTGGTGGCACCGTTGCTGATGGGGTCGATGGCGTCGATCTCGGCCTTTACTTCATTGAAAAGGTCCGTCGTGGCTCCGAAGGTGCTCTGATCGAGGAAGCGGTGGATATCGCGTTCGGCCTCGATGGCGGTGAGTGAACCGGGCAGCGCGGGCTCGATGAGATCGGCGCGACCGGAGTCGAAGATGGTGGTGCCGGTGGTGCGGTTGAAGAAGCCGAGGATTTCACCGGAGGTGTAGTTCACGGTATTGATGTCGCAGTAGATCTGTCCTGCTTCGAGAGAGGCGAGCATGGCCTGATCTGTGGTGGCAGAGGCGGCTGCGCGGACGTTCCACTGCACATCCATGATCTGGCCGATGCCGAGGTTGTTGCGGATGTCCTGGTCGTTGTTGATGCGGAGATAGGTGGTGTTTTGCAGGGAAGACAGGCCGCTGACGTTCACGCTGACTTTTGCGTTGTCATTGTCCCCTTCGAGCTGTGCTACGGCGATGCCGGAGCCGTTCGAAATGACGCCTGAACCACGAGCGAGATAGGCGACATACAACGTGCGGTTTTGGGTGAGTGCGGGATTGGCATCCGAGATCTTCACTGTGCCTTCCACCGTGACGATCTGCGGATTTGCTCCTGCTGGCACTGGGCCAAAGGTGACTTTGAGGAACTCGGGCACCTCCATCGCGGCATCCTGCACAGGATTGATGTTCACCGTATGTGTCGCGGCACTTGCGGGGAAGGTGATGTTCCCTCCCGAGATGCCGGAGATGGCGTAGTCACCAGCAGCGGCGTTGGACTTCGTGATGTCGGCGCTGCCGTTGCTTGGAAGAGCGCGGAGGGTTAGGGCCATCGTTCCGACGGAACGCGAAAGCAGGATGGACGCGGGAGATGCCACGGGGGTGATCGCCGTTTTGTCCACGCGCTCAAAGCCAGTGGCGGAGGTGACGCTGGCGGTCAGCGAGTAAAGGCTCTGCAGCGTGTCCCAATCGGACGCAGTGCCGCCGGAGGCATTGGTCGTGCTGGTGGCCAGGGTGAGGCTGGTGCCCATCTGAGTCTCGATGGTATCGCTCACACCATCACCATCCGTGTCGGCGATGCCCTGGAAGACGAGCCAGGCACCGACTTCGGCGGCGTGGATGTTGTCTGCGGCACCCGGAGATGAATCCTCTTCGGCCACCCAGGTCACACCCGCAGCGTTCAGACCTGTCTGACGCACGGAGATTGGATCGAGGTCGGTCGGCTCAAGAGTTTCATGATAACCGTCGTCAGCGAGTGTGGCACCCAGCACTCCCTGAGGCGCGGCAAAGAAGGAGGGCTGCGCGTATTTCTGGGGGAAGGTGAGTGTGCTGTTGGTTGTGCTGAGCGTGTTCGCCACACCGGCGGAGAAGCGGAAGTTCGTGTTCGCGCTCATGAACTGGCCCGTGCCGCCCGGCATGATGATGCAATGCACGGTCTCCGCCGTGTGGATTTGATCCGCATCTTCTGACTCGGTGAGGCGCAGACGGAAGTTCATCGGATACTCGAGAAGTGTGTCCACCGTGTCCACTCGGGCGATGGCTGCGGAGCCTTCCTCCGTGCTTACGCATTGGGCAAAGATGGCGGGCTCGCGCTCGAAGTAGATATCGGCCGCCCAGTAGCTGTCGCTCACATATTGGGTCGCACCGGTCTCCGTCACACCGACAACACCGCTCGCCTGGACGATCTGACCACCTATGGCATAGACACCCTCTTCCATGACCATGTAACTCACCGTCTCCGCCGGATGGATGCCATCCTGAAAGTCCCACTCATCCACCTGATACTCAAAGCTGGCGCGGTTCGTGTTCGCCGGGTCCACATTCAAGACATTGCGCACGCGAATGTGCGCCGCTGTGCCATCCGCGCGGCTCAGGGGTCCGAAGACGACGATAGGCGATGTGTAAGCCTGCGTGAGGTTCACTTTGGTCCAGTTGCCCGCCCCGGCCTGACTGATCGTGGCGTTTGCATATACCAGCTTGGCCTGGCTTTCCCCCGGCATGTCGCCGATGAAGATCCCTGCCACAGTTTCTGCAGCGTGAGTCAGATCCGCGTTTAATGAAGTCTCTTCCTGGAAGCGCATCTGCACTCGTGTGGAGCCGTTCACGAGACTGGGCACGCTGCTGAGACGGAGTTCACCAGGCTCCACGTCATTCTTGGTCTGTGACTGCGCCAGGATCACGGGATTCGTGAAGGGCCCCATGTAGAAAGTCTTTACCGTGTGTCCCACCGTGCCGGGGCTGTAAGCCCAGAGCACCTTGCCATCAAGGTAACCGATGCCTTCGGACACCGCGATGTAGCCCACGCTCTCATTGGAGATCGCCGTCGTGTAGTTCTGCTGGGTTTCCAGATTCACAGCAAAGTTCGCCGCTGTGACCAGCGAGTTGCGTGTCTTCAGCGCACGCGGGTTGTTCGTGGCGATGATGTTGTTCGTCGTATATACCTGCGTGAGCACGTTGGGCGGGGTTTGGAAGCCGGTTAGTGTTACGACTGAGTTCGTGCGGTTCACCGTCGTCACCTTGCCCACCTGCCAGCGCTGGCTGCCGAAGACATGCGTGCCCTCGGTGATGGCAAAGAAATGCACCGTGATGTTTCCTGGATGCGCACCTGTGAGGTAGTCCCACTCATCGATCTGCCACTGGAAGCCTGTGGCCGTCACACTGCGAACACGCACAGCATGAGGATGTCCGTCCACGCTGTAGGCAGGGCCCATGATCACCACGGGGATGAGGCCGTTGAAGTTGCGCGTGAAGGTAACGCTTTGCCAGGTCGTTGAGTTTGCCTGACCCGAGATCGCGATCTTGCGCGACTCAAAGTTCACTTTGACCGGATTCGTCTGAGCCGTGGCGCTTAGACTGACACCCAACCACAGCAATGCGGTCAGGAGAAATGCCCAGCATGACCGGGCGATGAGATGGGCCGTGGTAAGGCGGCCCATGGTGGAGGTGTGGATGGCTTCCTTCATAGGTGGACGACAAGGCTGCCATGCGTGCAGGAAAAAAATGTACCCCCTTCTTGTCCCCCGTTCGGGTGACACTCCTGGACGTTTGTATGCACCTTGTGTTCACATCAGGATCAAAAGCTGCGCCAGCCGCGACTCCGCACTTCATCAGCCGATCTATTTTCCGAAAAATTAAAATCACATTCACAACCACGCCGATTGAAACCGCACAGCGCACGCGTTTGGTGCCGCCCTGTGAAATCCATCCTCTCCTCTCTTTCTCTTCTTGGCTGCATCGCCGCGCAGGCCGCAGATCATGATGTCGTCATCTATGGGGGCAGCTGTGCCGCTGTCACCTCTGCTGTGCAGGTGAAGAAGATGGGCAAGTCCGTCATCATCGTCTCGCCAGACAAGCATCTGGGCGGGCTGAGCAGTGGTGGGCTTGGCTTTACCGACACGGGCAACAAGGCTGTCATCGGCGGTCTCGCGCGTGATTTTTATCACCGCATCTACATGCACTACGACAAAGACAGCTCGTGGGTGCAGCAGAAGAAATCCGAATACGGCAACAAAGGCCAGGGCACTCCCGCGATGGATGGCGAGAACCGCACGATGTGGATCTTCGAGCCGCACGCTGCCGAGCAGGTGTTCGAAGATTACGTCAAAGAGTTCGGTATCGAAGTCGTGCGCGATGAGTGGCTCGACCGCGCGAAAGGCGTGAAGAAGGACGGCGACAAGATCACCGCCATCACCGCGCTCAGCGGCAAGACTTATGTGGGGAAGATGTTCATCGACGCCACTTATGAAGGCGATCTCATGGCCGCTGCGGGCGTGGATTACCATGTCGGGCGCGAGGCAAACAGCGTCTATGGCGAAGAACACAACGGCATCCAGGTCGGCGTGCTGCATCATCGCCACCACTTCGGCGCGGTGAAGGAACCCATCAGCCCCTACAAAGTGTCGGGTGATCCGAAAAGCGGTCTGCTGCCACGTGTGAGCGCTGAAGATCCCGGCGTCAAAGGCGAGGGCGACAAACGCGTGCAGGCCTATTGCTTCCGCAGTTGCTACACCACCGACCCGAGTAATCGCATCCCTTTCCCGAAGCCCGAGGGCTACGACGCCACGCAGTATGAACTGCTGCTTCGCGTGCTGAATACGGGCTGGGGCGAGTTCTTCGAGAAGTTCGATCCCATCCCGAATCACAAGACGGACACGAACAACCACGGCCCCTTCAGCTTTGATAACATCGGCTTCAACTACGACTACCCCGAAGCCAGCTACGAGCGCCGCAAAGAGATCATCGCCGAGCATCGCACCTATCAGCAGGGCTTGCTTTGGTTCGTGGCGAATGACCCGCGCGTGCCGAAGAAGGTGCAGGAAGAACTCCAAACCTGGGGCCTGCCCAAAGATGAGTTCACCGACAACGGCAACTGGTCCCACCAGCTCTACATCCGCGAGGCACGCCGCATGATCGGCCACTTCGTCATGACGGAAAACGAGCTGCGCAAAAAGAAGCCCACGCCCGAGTCCGTCGGCATGGGCAGCTACACCATCGACAGCCACAACGTGCAGCGCCACATCACCGCCGAAGGCTATGTGCAGAACGAAGGCGACATCGGTGTGAGCACGAACGGCCCGTATGAGATCGCTTATGGCTCGCTCGTGCCGAAGAAAGGCCAGGGCTCGAATTTACTCGTCCCCGTCGCCATGTCCGCCACACATATCGCGTATGGTTCCATCCGCATGGAGCCCGTCTTCATGATCCTCGGCCAGAGCGCCGCGACTGCTGCCGTGATGGCGATTGATGGTGGCCTGCCAGTCCAAAACGTGCCGTATGAAAAGCTGCGTGAGCAATTGATCAAAGACGGCCAGATCCTCCAATACAGCGGCCCGAAGTCAGCGCGTGGCGTCGAGGCCAAGTCCATCAAGGGCATCGTCATGGATGACAGCGAGGCCAAAGTCACCGGCCACTGGCAGGAAAGTGGCGCCGCGAAGTCGTTCATCGGCGACGGTTACAGCCACGATGGCAATGCCAAGGATGGAAAAGCGAGTCTGCGCTTTGAGCCAAAGCTCACCAAGCCCGGCAAGTATCGCGTCATGCTGGCCGCACCTCCAAACACCAACCGCGCCAGCAATGCGCTGGTCGAAGTGCAGCACTCTGGCGGCGTGCAGAAGATGATGCTGAACCTCAAAGAGCCCAAAGCAGGCGAAGGCGTCTTCTGGCTCGATCTCGGTGAGTTCGACTGCGGCAACGACACCGCCATTACCATCAGCAACGAAGGTGCCGACGGCTACGTCGTCGTCGATGGCGCGCGCTGGTTGCCCATCGAGTAGCACATGCATTACTCATCTGCATGTCCAAATCCCACGGCCAGACACCTCTGACCATGCCTTCCGCAGGCTTGTACGATCTGGCTTTGGCGGCGGACGATACATTGGCCGATCACGACAAGATCGGCCAGCCAAGCCAGGATCAACCCGGCATGATCATCAGCGACAGGTATATCCTGAAGTCTGTGATCGGTGAGGGCGGCACCGGCTATGTCTGGTGTGCGGAGCAAACCCACCCTGTGCGGCGTGATGTGGCCATCAAGATCATCCGAAGCGGTCTCGTGACACAGCCCGTCTCGGCTCGCTTCAATCGTGAATATAAGGTGCTGGCGCGGCTGGAGCACCCAAACATCTCCGCCGTGCTGGATGCCGGTGAGCTGCCGGATGGCCGAACCTACTTCGTCATGGAGATCGTCGCCGGAGCACCCATCACCACCTGGTGCCGACAGCACGAGATGACCCTGCGCGAACGGCTGGCCATCCTGCTTCAGGCATGCCTCGCCGTACAGCATGCTCATCTGAAAGGCATCCTGCATCGTGACATCAAACCATCCAACGTCATGGTCACGATGTTGGATGGCAAACCCAACGTGAAGGTTATCGACTTCGGCATCTCGAAGTCACTGGAAGGTGATCTCGCGCTCGGCCCCGACATGACCCTCCGCGGCACCGTGCTCGGCACACCGCGCTACATGAGTCCTGAGCAGGCCGGGCTCACCGGCCAGGATGTGGACACGCGCGCGGACGTTTATGCCATCGGGGTCCTGCTCTACGAACTGCTCACCGGCAACACGCCGATCCTGGATGTGAACGAGAAGGATGAGACACTCCCCGAGCTGCTCCAGCGTGTGCGGCAGACGGAGATCGAGCTGCCCAGCCGTCGTGCTGCGCGGCTCACAAAGCAGGCTGCCTTTCCCGCCAGTGAACTGCGCGGTGAGCTCGACTGGATCGTGCTGCGTGCTTTGGAAAAAGACCGTGAGCGCCGCTACCCCACCGTGCTCAGTCTCGCGGAAGATCTGCACCGCTACCTGCGGGACGAGCCCGTCAGCGCGGCACCACCTGATTTGTCTTACCGGCTGAAAAAATGGTTCGTCAGAAACAAGAGCACTATTTCATCGGCGGCAGCCGTGATTGTCTCCCTCGCTGGCGGTATCGCTGCCACCTGGTGGGCGCTGGAGCGTGAAGAAGCACAGCGGCTGGAGGTCCTGAAGCAACGGCAGACGGCCCAAAACAACGCCCAGCTCGCCCGGCAAGTGGGAGATCAGCTTCAGGAAATGCTCATTAACGCACGCAAGCATGCCGATGCTGGCATGAACACGCAGATGCTGCGCAAGCTCGCTGATGAATGTGCCGCCAGTATGTCGCGCTTCACCGATCAGCCGCAGGCCGAGGCGGAGCTCGCAGGCCAGCTCGCCAAGCTTTACCTGGCGCTCGAAGAACGCACGCGCGCCCTACCTTGGTTTGAGCGTCATTGGGAACTGCTGAAGAAGACGCAGGGTGAAAAGTCTCCCGACACCCTGATGGCACTCTTCGAGTTCGGCCTGCGCTGTGTCTCTTTGAATCCAAAGGATCGGGCCATTGAGCACCTGCGTGCCGCTGCCGAGGGCTTCGAAGATCTGCAAGAAGCCAATGGCCAGATGCGGGACCGAGCCCTGCTGGCGAGAAAGGAACTCGCCCGCGCGCTGTCCCTGGCGGGACGGCATGATGAGTCGCTGGCGCTCTTTGCCAAAGTGATCCGCGAGAAAGGCACGGAAGATCCGATGGAAATCTCGGCCTGGCTCCGGGAGCAGGCGGATGCCTTGCGAGGTGCGGGCCGTCTTGACGACTCCACGGCTGCTCTTCAGCACGCCTTGGACTTGCTGCCGCAGGAGCGGAAATACATCGCGCGCCGGGCCTACATCCTCAGCAGTCTGGCCACCACCAGTCAGAGGCAGCAGCATTACGACGAAGCCCTGGAGGCGTCTTCAGCACGCATCGGAATCCTGGAGGAGGAATATGGCACCCATCATCCACGCGTGCTGAACGCCCTAAGTGGTGTCTTCGCAAATCAAAGGCGTCGGAGATGGTCGAGGAAGGAAGCGAACACGATGAAGCCTGCGAAGGATGACGCGGTTTTGTCTGATCTCAGTGCGATGCGTTTGTGAGCCTTGATGC
>JBIKIA010000607.1:0-3222 GCA_044361885.1 Prosthecobacter sp.
GTCTCGAAGAGTGGGATGCGGTGATCGAGGTGAACCTGTCCGGCGTCTTTTACGGCTGCAAATACGCGCTCGAAATCATGCGCGATCATGGGGCCATCGTCAGCTTCGGCAGTATCGCGGCGATCCAGGGTTTCTTCGGCCAGGCCAACTACGCCTCCGCGAAAGCTGGCGTGCAGGCGATGATGCGTGTGCTCAGCCGTGAAGCAGCGCGCAAAAACATCCGCGCCAATGCCATCGCCCCTGGCGTGATCGATACCAGCATGGCGGCGACCATTCCCGAATCCGTGCGTGCCGAGATGATCAAGAACGTCCCACTTGCCCGCTTCGGCACGACGGAGGAAGTCGCCAATGTCGTGCTCTTCCTCTGCTCACCTCTAGCCTCGTATGTCACGGGCCAGACGATCGAGATCAACGGTGGCTGGAGAGGCTGATATGCGCGCCCCAGCCATCATCGCCACTGCTGACCAAGCCATCGCTGCCATACCTTCGGGGGCGACGGTGGCAGTGGGTGGGTTCGTGGGAGCAGGGCATCCTGAGATGCTGACGGCGGCGCTGGAGCGGCGGTTTATCGAAACCGGCACACCCAATGATCTCACGCTCTACTACTGCGCCGGGCAGGGAGATCGGGCTCAGCGTGGGCTGAACCACTTCGCTCACGCAGGCTTGATCAAACGCGTCATCGGCGGCCACTGGAACCTCGCGCCGAAGCTTGGCACGCTGGCTTTGGCGAACGAGATCGAAGCCTACAACTTCCCGCAAGGAGTGCTCAGTGTGCAACTGCGCGAGATCGCGGCGAAGCGGCCTGGACTCATCACGCAGGTGGGGCTCAACACCTTCATCGACCCTGCTCAAAGTGGCGGCAGGATGAATGCACGCACCACGGAGCCACTCGTCGAGCGACTGGAACTCGATGGGCAAACGTGGTTGCGCTACAAGTCAGTGCCCATTCATGTGGGGCTCATCCGTGCGACCTATGCCGATAGGCGCGGCAATCTGAGCATGGACAAAGAAGGCCTCATTGGCGAGGTGCTGCCCATCGCCCAAGCGGCGAAGAATCACGGCGGCATCGTCATCGCGCAGGTCGAGAGCATCGTCGATCAACTGCCTGATCCGAAATCCGTGCGCGTGCCGGGCATTCTGGTGGATTACCTCGTCGTCAGCGGCGGCGTGCAGCACGACCAGACCTTTGGTGAGGTCTTCAATGAAGACTTCGTCGTCACCAGCGATGGCGGTTTCACTCTGCCGACCATGCCGGAATCCGAGCGCAAGATCATCGGCACCCGAGCACTGCGGGAGATTTGTGAGGGCGACATCGTGAACCTCGGCATTGGCCTGCCAGAAAGTGTGGCCATGGTCGCAGCGGAGACCGGGCGACTGAGTGAATTCACCCTTACCGTGGAAAGCGGCCCCATCGGCGGCGTGCCAGCTTCGGGGCTGAACTTTGGTTGCAGCCACTTCCCCGAGGCGATCATCGATCAGCCTTCGCAGTTCGATTTCTATGACGGCGGCGGGCTCGACATCGCCGTGCTCGGCGCGGTGGAGGTGGATGCCCAGGGCAGCGTGAATGTCACGAGTTTCGCGGATCGTTTCGCGGGTGTCGGCGGCTTTGTGAACATCGCTCAAAGCGCTCGGCGACTCGTTTTTTGCTGCACTTTTCAGGCGAAGGGCCAGCCGAAGTTCGTGCGCCAGATTCAGCACGTTTGTTTCCACGGGCCGACTGCCTTCGCTCATGGTCAGCAGGTGCTCTATGTGACCGAACGAGCCGTCTTTGGGCTCACGGCTGACGGACTGCGACTCATCGAGATCTCTGACGGGTATGATCTGCAAACCGACATCCTCGATAAGATGGAATTCAAGCCCGCCGTGGCCCTTTGACACCTTGACCCTTTGACTCCCATGCCCCCCGTCCATATCATCGACGCCAGACGCTCTCCCATCGGCCGCTTTGGCGGTGGCCTGAAATCCATCAGCGCCACCGACCTCGGCTTTGCCATCGCGGATGCCGTCGTGCCTGCTGGGCTCCGTGAACACATCGGGCAGGTCATTCTCGGTCAGGTGCTGCAAGCTGGCTGCGGCATGAATGTGGCGAGGCAGGTGGGCTTGAAGCTCGATCTGCCGGAGCATGTGCCTGCCTACACGGTGAACATGGCCTGCGGGTCCTCGCTCAAAGCCGTCGCGCTCGGTGCCGATGCCATCCGCAGTGGCGAAAGTGATCTCGTACTCGCTGGCGGCGTCGAGGTGATGAGCCGTGCGCCGCATTATGTTATGGATGCCCGCTGGGGAAAAAAGCTCGGCGATCTCTCGATGCAGGACGCCATGTTCGTCGATGGCCTCAGCGATCCGCTGCTGAAGATCGGCATGGGTGAGACGGCGGAGCGAATCGCCGACAAACACAGCATCTCACGTCAGCAGCAGGATGAATTTACCGTGCTCAGCCAAAGCCGCGTCGCCGCGAATCGTGAAGCCTTCATCCGCGAGATCGTGCCTGTGGCCGAGGTCACGAGTGATGAGCATCCGCGTGCTGACACGACTCTCGAATCGCTCGCCAAACTGAAGCCCGCCTTCCGCAAAAACGGAACCGTTACGCCCGGAAACTCCTCCGGCATCAACGACGGGGCCGCGATGGTTCTGCTCGCCAGTGAAGCAGCGATGCAGAAGCACGGCCTGCAATCACGCGCCCGCATCATCGCTACAGCGGCTGTCGGTTGTGATCCTGCCGTCATGGGGCTCGGACCAGTAGGAGCCATCCAAAAGCTTTGCACCATGACCGGCTGGAAGCTCGATGAAGTCGATGCCATCGAGATCAACGAAGCCTTCGCCGTGCAGACGCTTGGCTGCGCTCGTGAGCTGTCACTCGGCCTCGAAAAGCTCAATCAACGCGGCGGAGCCACCGCACTCGGACATCCCATCGGTGCCAGCGGAGCGCGTGTGCTCGTCACGCTGCTTCATTTGATGGAAGACAAAGGCTACAAGCGCGGCATCGCCAGCCTCTGCATCGGCGGCGGCATGGGCATCGCGATGGCGGTGGAACTAAAGTGATCGGATATGAATGAAGCACAAATGCCCTCCAAACTGAACGTGGCCTTTGTTGGTCTATTGGTGTGTGCTTTCCTGGGGCTTGGAATCCCCAATCTTTGGGACAACATTAGCCTGCACCAAAAGGGGGAATCTACAGAAGCGCGAGTCGTCAACTCTAGGGTCATGAGCACCCGTTTTGGTTTG
>JBIKIA010000608.1:0-3220 GCA_044361885.1 Prosthecobacter sp.
TGTGGTCGCGACCGACGCTGCCTTGCGAGTCGGAGGTGCGGCCAAATTCACCGCCCCAAATGACGAGTGTTTCATCCAGCAAGCCACGGCCCGCGAGATCGGCCAGCAGCGCGGCGGCGGGTTGATCCGTGGCTGCACCGCAGGAGCGGTGGTTTGTTTCAATGTTGTTGTGTCCATCCCATGGCACGTCATCCACGGCACCATCACCACCCGCGTTTTTGCCAGCAAAGATCTGCACAAAGCGCACCCCACGCTCCACAAGGCGACGCGCCGTGAGGCACTGGCGGGCAAAGACTTCGCAGGTCTTGTTATCGAGGCCGTAGAGCTTTTTGGTGGCCTCACTTTCTTGATTGATGTCCAGCGCCTCAGGAGCAGCCGTCTGCATGCGGTAAGCGAGTTCAAAGGAGTTGATTCGTGCCGCCAGATCGGTCTGCGGTGAGCGCAATTGCGCGTGCTTCTGGTTCATCTCTTTGATCAAATCGAGCGAGGAACGCTGCTGTGCCGCACTTTCCATGGTGTGACGTGAGAGATTGTCGATGACGCCGTTGCGCCGTGCATCCAGCGTGAGCGCTTGAAACGATTTTGGCAGGAAACCGGCTGACCAGATCTGGTCGTCACCGCGTGGGCGTCTTTCATGCATGACGACAAAGGATGGGAGGTTTTGGTTCTCCGTGCCGAGGCCATAGGTGAGCCAGGCTCCAGCGCTGGGGCGGCCAGGCTGGCTGTCGCCGCACATCAGCTCCATCGACGCCGGGGCATGATTGTTGGCCTTGAGATACATGGAGTGAATGAAGGCCATCTTGTCCACATGCTGTGAGAGATGTGGGAAGATACTGGACACCCATGAGCCTGACTCGCCGTGCTGTTTCCAGTCAAAGGGCGACTTCAAAATCTTGCCACTGGTCGTGAAGAAGCCGGTCTTGGAATCGCTGCCCGGCAAGGGCTCTCCGTTGCGCTTCTGTAGCTCAGGTTTGTAATCCCAAGTGTCCACCTGTGAAGGGGCGCCAGTCATGAACAGCCAGATGACGGATTTCACTTTGGGGGCGAATAATGAAGGCCGCAGGGCCAGCGGATTCAAAGTGGCAGGGGCAGCTTTGGCTTGCTGCTCATTGAGCATTGAAGCCAGTGCGATGGAGCCGAATCCCAGGCTGCTTTGTTGCAGGAATCGACGGCGTGAAGGCAGGAGCGATTCGTTCGAGGTGAGGTCGTTGAACATGTGCGTGTTGAGAAGAGGGTTAGTCCACGTAGATGAACTCATTCAAGCAGAGCAAGGCGTGGCAGAACTCACGCATCGCAAGTGTTGCCGAATCGGGCTTATTGCCGAGTAGTTGGGTTTGCTGCTCGATGAAGGCCTTCATACGCTGTGTTTCTTGCGCCTCAGGAAGGCGACCAAGAGCGCTTTCATAGGCCTTGTGGATGATCTCCTCGGTGCCGCTTGGTTTCGTGGCCATGATGCGGTTGAGAAGCTGCGCGGCGAGGTCATGCACGAAGGGCGAATTCATCACGGCGAGTGCTTGCGTCGGCACGGTGGTATTGCCGCGGTCGCCAATGCTTTGATTTGGCTCTGGCGCATCGAACATGGTCATAAAAGGCACCAACTCGCTGCGCTTCACACGGAGATACACACTGCGACGTCCGCTTTCGTTGTTGGTCTCAGACGGGCCATACATTTTGACGTCGAGCTTGCCGCCGAGTTGTAGCAGCGTGTCACGAATGGCCTCAGCCTCCAAGCGCCGCGCCGGGCGTTGAGCCCACAGGTGGTTTTCGGGGTCACGTTGCACCGTGGTGGGATTCACATCGCCAGATTGAGTGTAAACGGAGCTCAGCAGAATGAGCCGGTGGATCGGTTTGAGCCTCCAGCCATTCTTGATGAGCTCAGAGGCGAGCCAGTCGAGCAATTCGGGATGTGTGGGCTTCTCTCCCTGTGTGCCGAAGTCATTGCTGGTCGGCACAAGGCCGCGACCGAAATGCTGACGCCAGAGACGGTTCACGATCACGCGCGCCAACAGTGGGCCGCCGCCTGCTTGTGCATCGGTCATCCAATTGGCCAAAGAAAGCCGCGGATGCACGGCGGGTTGCTTCGCTTCGGGCGTTGGCACCCATTTTTTCTCGGCTTCGCTGGAGCGCATGAGCACTTGGATGAAGTTGGGACTGGCCTTGCCCTCTTTGCGATCCACCTCGCCACGGCGGAGGAAAAACACATCCTGGCCGCCATTCTTGGTGGTATAAACTTCGGTCAAAACAGGCTGTGGGCGTTTGCGCTCGTGCTCAGTAACGGCGGCGGTGAGTTTTTGTGCGCGCTCATCGAAGCGGCTGAACCAGCGTGTCATGCTGGCCGTTGCTGTCTTGGTATCCGTGAGAGCACGAAGCTCACGGAGGTTTTGCATGTCCTCCGTGTCAGCGATTTGGGCCAGTGCGCTGCCATTGTTAAACGCCAATCTGATGCGCCCGAGGCCGAAGAAGTTGCTAAAGCGCAACTGGATCTCGAATTCGGTGCCGCCATCAAATCCGGCGGTCTCGCCATCAATCGCAAACACGGCCGCGTGATCCTTGCCCATCTGTGGTGCCACTCCCCAGCCGGTATTCGGGTTGTTATCGACGGTTTTGGCAAATTCGTAGTTTTTCTGTTCAAAGCTGACCTGCGCGGCCTTGAGCTTGAGCGTCACTGGCTTGGTTTTGTTTTTTCCATCGAGCGGCTTGGCGATGATTTTCACATCGCCGAGCACGAAGTTGCCATTGTCGGACAAACCAGGGCCTTTGGACGGCAGCGTGGGATCGCTCAGCGCATCGAGTCGGAATGCACGCACGCCTTTCTGATGGGTGACGACCTTGATCGTGTAAGTGTCATCCTTGGTCTTGTTTCCGGTGTAGATGACATGCCCGTCTCGATCCGTGATGAGACGGGCGCTCTGGGCTGTTGCCGTTTGGATGTCAAAGACCTGCCAGGGCGCCGTGGATTGAAGTTTGGGCAATTGATCGCGCTGCCAGTCATTGAAACGCTTTGGTAGCTCCTCGGCCTCGAATTTCTTGAGTGCGGCCTGCAGCGGCGCGCCGATATGATTGTGCACGGCAAGCTTCTTTTGCGTTTCGACATAGGAGAGGTCGATTTGACTCGGTGAGTGAACCGTGGTCGCCAAAGCCGCAGCGATGCCATAATAGTCACGTTGTGGGAGAGGATCGAACTTATGATCGTGGCAGCGCACGCAAGCCATCGTCAGCC
>JBIKIA010000695.1:0-2724 GCA_044361885.1 Prosthecobacter sp.
GCAATGATGCGCTGAGTTTGCCATGTCCTGGGTGGTGACAACCTCAGCAGACTCCGGTTCCGCTTAAAAGCGGTGCTCCGAACTCTGAGCACGGAGCACCGGCTTTAGCCGGAACGGAGTCCGAGCGAGGTCATTGGTGGGAAGAGCTTGGCACATGGACACGCGGGGCCACCGTCTTACCAACTGCCGCCGATGTCGGGCGCGCGTGAGACATCGCGGAGGTAGCGGTAGCCTTCGATGCGCTCTTGATCGTGCGGTGGGATCAGCGGGACAAGTTCGCGGATGTATTCGCCACCGTCGATGTCTTCGAGTTCATCGAGACGAGCGAGGCACTCGGCATCCACGTTCCAGATTTCGCCATGGATGGAGATGCCGTCGCGCTCATCGAGCACCATGCCGGGATAGCCGCCAAGGTCGTGCAGGCGATAGCGCGGCTGGGTCATGGCCATGCTGATGAACTGCTGGCCGCGCAGGTAGCCGTGGTTGGAGTGTCCACGTTTCAGGGTGCCATAGACGAAGATTTGCATCGTGAGTTCTCAGTTCACTGTTACAGCAGGTCGTCGCGGTCGGAGAGCCATTGGGGGAGGGAGAATCGATTGGCGGTGAGTTCTTCGGCGCGGGATTGGATGGCGGCGGGCATGTCGTGGGTGATGAGCACTTCCTTCGCCAACTGGGTGGCCCACTTGGGCCAGAAATCAGGGGCGATGCTGACCTGCTGGACGCTGCCTTGATGGAGGAAGCCAAGCTTGCCACGCCTCTGCCCAGCACCTGCCACTTTGACTTTCCCGCGAACCACATCATGCAAGGCCGGAGCCACGAAACAAAACGGCCCCTCGATCAAATCCTCCGGCATGGCGAGTCGGCAGCCTTTCTGCCCATGCTCCGCCAGCGATTCCGCGAGCGAGCCATGAATGCGACGGTAACTCTCCACCGCCGGTGTTTCCGCCCAGGGATGGCTCGCGGGGACGATGACCGAGTAGGTGTAGTCGCCGCTGTGCATCACCACACCGCCGCCGGTCCAGCGCCGGACGATGGGCCAGGCGGGCAGGCCTTCCAGCTTCGCCAGATTCTGCGCGTAGCCGATGGTGACCGTCGGCTGATCCCAGGTGTAAACCCGCAGCACGGGCAGGTCGCCCTGCTCCAGCCAGGCCTGATCCACGGCCATGTTCATCGGCCCCGCATGGGTGCCATCGAGGTGGAGGAGGAGTTGGTCGAAAAAGGGAGTGCCGAAGGTCACGGGGATAGTTTGGCCGTTATCGCTGTCATTGGCAAATGACCACGATCACGCCCCTCTCGGCAGCACCTCCACCACATCCGCCAGCACGCGGCCGGTGCCGTGGCGGAGTTCGTTGCAGCGGCCAAAGAGGATCTGGCCGCTGGTGGCACCCAGGAGCTCGGCGAGGCGCTGATCGACGGCGATGCGGAAGTAGCCGCGCGGATGGCTGCTGTGCGGGACTTCGTAGCGCTCGAGGATGGCTCCAAAGGGGACGCGACCTTCGAGGACGAGCTTTTGTGCCTCCTCGGGCAGGAGATCGAGATGGATGCCGATGGCTCCGAACTCGATCGGCTTCCCATCGCTGCGGCGATGCAGCACGGAGGCGCGGACGAGGTAGTTCCCGATGCGCGCACGGGCGGCGACGTCGAGGTCGATGTCACAACCGTGGAAGTCGCGCAGGTGCGGTGTCATATCGCGATCATGAGCCAGCAGGTGGCGCTCGTGATCGGGGAGTTCCTCCGCCTGGACAAAGGTCACGCGCGGGCGCGTGCTGCCGATGCCATAGAAGAAGATGATGGGGGCCAGGATGTCCTCATCCTGTCTGGGGGCCGATTGAGTCGGCGCTTCAAGTGTAGCGAGCATACTGGCGATGCTGGGGCAGGAAGAAGTCGTGTAGCAAGCGGTCCACTTGGAGCAGGCCGTCGCGGCTGAGAGTGAGGGAGGTGTTGGTCAACGTGGCGAAACCTTCAGCGGCGAGGTATTCGAGCTGAGGCGCGAAGAACTGGCGCGGGTTCATGCCGAACTTCTGCTGGTAATAGTCGAACTCACTGTGGCCGAGCTTCACCTTCAGGATGAACTCACGCACGAAGCGCTCTTCGTGGCTGGTCTCGTAGGCGCGGAAGATGGGCAGCTTGCCCGCATCAATGGCCTGCATGTAGGGGCCGACATCGGCCTGATTTTGATAATGCACGCCGCCGAGGTGACCAAAGGAGGCCACGCCGCAGCTCAAGAGGTCGGAGCCTTCCCAGAGGGCATCGCGATAGACAAATTTGATGCGCTGCGGGTCCTTCACCACGGTGTAGGCACTGGTGACGGTGTAGCCGGCTTTGACGAATTCATCGAAGGCGTAGCTGACCCAGCGGCGCTTCGTCGGCCAGTCAGCCACGGGCGCGGTGACTTTGCCCTCGGCCTTCATCTGCTGGTACATGGTCGTGTTGTAGGGCACTTCCATCTGGTAGATCGTCACGGCATCGGGGCCGAGGTCGATGGCTTTTTGCACGGTGACCTTCCAGTTTTCCTCGGTCTCGTTCATCATCCCGGCGATGAGGTCGATGTTGATGTGCTCAAAGCCGAGCGTGCGGGCGAAGTGATACGATTTGTCGATCTCGCCGCTGCGATGCGCGCGTCCGTTGGATTCGAGGATGTGGTCGTCGAAGTTCTCAACGCCGAGGCTGAGGCGGGTCACGCCCACGTCGCGGATGCCGGTGAGTTTCACCTCGTTCAGCGTG
>JBIKIA010000201.1:0-8046 GCA_044361885.1 Prosthecobacter sp.
CCTCGAAGGCCACCTCGGCTGCGCCATCCCAGCTCACGAGATCCTTCATCCGGCTGGTGAGATCGCGGAGCTGCGGCACGCTGAGGTAGCTCGGGGTGCCGCCGCCGAAATAGACGAAGTGCGCCTTTCTCCCGGAGATGTAGGGCGTCTGCGCGTAGCGCTCCATCTCGCGCATTCCGGCGTCGATGTAGGCTTTGATCTCGCTAGCGTTCTTGTCGGTATAGACTTTGAAATAGCAGAAGTGGCAGCGCTTCCGGCAAAAGGGGATGTGGAAGTAGATGCCGAGCGGGATGTCCGTGGGCGCGGGGCGCTGCATCACGGCTTCCACCACAGGCACCTGATCCGGCTGCCAGAATGAAAAGGGCGGGTAGTTCGAGACGAAATAGTTTCCGGCCTCGGTGTTTTCGGGCGGCTTGGCCGTGGCTGGTGGGGGGGCTTCCAGGGTGGTGGACATGACAAAAAGGGGAACGTGGGGGCGAGTGTAGTTCTGCCGGAAAAAACCGCCAGGGGCGATGTGAGACGCAACTATGCCAAGATCGTTCGCAGAAACTCTCCATCGCGGAAGCGGGCGTTCGTCCCCTGGCGCACGATGACCAGCTCTAGCGAGGGCACGGCATACAGCCGCTGATAGCCGCTGCCGACGCTGGCGATGAGATCCTGCGGGGCGTCTTTGCCGATGCAGACGCGGCTCCAGGACTGCTTGTCCCAATCGACATCGAGCTGATCTTCGACGTCGATCTCGCGTGGCGAATCCTTCCCAGCGGCGCGGTTGTTCCAAAAGCCGAAGCTGTAGGCCGCGTTGGCGTTGGAGCCTTCGATCAGGGTGCGGAAGGACCCGGGCTTCAGGATCGGATCACCTTCGTTTAGCAGACATTCGCCGAGTTTGGCCCACTGGCTGGCGCTCATCAGGAACCCGGCGGCCAGGAGCGGATTCCCCGCCGCATCGGGAATGTAGCGCTGCGGGCCGAGGCCGAGCGGCTTCAGCACACGCCGCTCCAGATAACGCGTGGGAGATTCCTTCCGCTTCTTCGTGGCGAGCTTTCGCTTCAGCAGCTCGTGGAAGACCTGAAGCTGGCTGGGGCCATAAATGAAGGACTTGCCCGGCGTGGCGACCATGGGGCGCTTCATCGCCATGAGATTGCGATCTTTGTGCCCATCCTCATGGATCGAGAGTCCACGCTCCAGACCGCCGGTGAAGTCGAGCAGCATCTCGACCGTGACTTTGCTCCGCCGGGCATCGTCACGCCATTCGGAGATCGTGTCGGCGACCTTCTCCTCCAGCGTGATCAGGCCGTCCTCCACCGCCGCCATAGCCGCGAGCCCCCAAAAGCCTTTCGTGCCGCTGTAGATGCGCTGCGGCTGGCCGCGCTTGCCGCCGTTTGGGTAGCTTTCGTGGATCACCCGCCCGCTTTGCCTCACGAGCAAAGCCGTGCTTTTGCGCTCGGCACAATACTTCGCCGCAGCTTCCAAACGAGCACTGCTGAGGATGACAGGGTCTGCTTTCCGAGCCCAGGCAGGCAGCGCCAAACCTGCACCGCTGAGGCCGATCCACGCGAGCAGATGACGGCGAGTCTTGAGCTTATCAATCGTCCCGCGCATCTGGCGTTCGGCATCTTCGCACATGCTTTTCAGCATCTCGGGGCTGAGCCAGTCCGCGCCAAAGGCAGCCACCGTCTCGCGCACGAGTCCATCCGCCGAGGCCACGCGCATGGGGCGCTCTTTCGCGTATCGGGCAGCGAGCTTCTCGATGAGGTCATCCGCTGTGTGACCGGCATCCGCATAGATGACTTGCAGCCCATCGGGCTCGCGCTCCTCCGTGATCTTCGCCGTCGTGCCATCAAAGACGACCACCACCTGAGTCCCGGTCATGTCCTGAAGATGCCGCAGCCTTTGCAGCAGTTCCGTGCGGGCGATGTGCCGCTTGCTGGCGCTACGCATGTGACGCGCGAGTTCCGGCCAGGCGTGCATGACGTTGTGGCCGTCCACAAGGAGATAGGAGGGCGTGGCGGGCATGGCGGGAGAAGTGACCAAGGGTCTGTTCACTGTGCTCAGATTTGGCAGAAGCCAATGGAGAGTTTTTTCCGTGGCACCTTCGCTGGCGTGGAGTGGTCGCCGGAAGATTGAGGCACGATTTCATTGCTCCTGGACGGCATCAGCGCGAACGACAGGCATCTCATGCCTCACGTTCTTATCATTCATGAAGTCGCCGACTATTCCGCCTGGAAGAAGGTCTTCGATCATGCCTCAGACATCCGCAAAGAAGCGGGCGAGCGCACTTATCAGGTCCTGAAAGATGAAAAAGACGCGAACAAGATCGTTCACTTCTCGACCTGGACTTCGCATGAGAACGCGAAGGCATTTTTTGAATCTCCCCGACTGGTCAAAATTCGCGAAGAGGCGGGCGTGAAGTCTCCTGACTTCATCTACCTTGATGAACTCGAAGCTGGCAGCCTGTAACGCGCCTCAAATCGAATCCCATGCCCGATCCGCCACAGGATCGCGTCCCTCATCGTACTCGATGTGGTCGATGATCGTCTCGACGGTTTTGCCCGTGATGCCGCTGTCGAGGATGCGCTGAGGCAGGAGGTGGGAGCGTTCATCGCGCCAGCCGAGCTTCGCGATGAAGCGGTTCCACATGTGGCATTCCTCGTCGCTGCGCTGCGTGCCGCGTTCCTGCACCCAGGCCAGGATTTCCTCATCCGAGCCGCCTTGCTGCGTGCGCTCGCGGATGTCTGCATACGGCACGCCCAGAAACCGGCAGCAGCGACCGTCCAATGTGTAAAACTGCAAATCCCCCAGCAGCACCACATAATCCTCCGGCAGCTTCTGCTCCGCGTGCAGGCGTATCTTGTCCAGCATGCGCCCGAAATAGACGAAACGGCCGACTTTGGCGTAGCAACTGCGGAGACCAGGAATGTGAGGCATGGAGTGATTCTATGGCAGGGCATCCAGAAAGGGGGCCTGGCGTTGAAATGCGTGGAAGCGTGACGGTTAGAAGGAGGGATTGGTTGCTTGTGATCGTCGAGACAACTCTCCAAGAAGCGACGCCAGACCCGTTCTCCCTATGTTGTGGCTCAGCACTTCACCACATGCGTGCCTGCGATGAGGTCGTGGATGCAGCGGCGGTCTTCACGGAAGATGAAGCAGATGTCGGTGATGGAGTAAATGAAGCCCAGGATTGGGATGGCTCCGATGATGCCATTCACAAACCCACGCAGAAGCACCGCCTTCACAAAGCCGGGATTGGAGTCGTCCTCGACGGAGGAGATGCGGATACCCATCCACTTCTTGCCAATGGACTGGCCGTGGGTGCTGAGGCGAACCAGATTGTAGATGAGCAAGGCAAGGAAGTAGAGACCCCCAACGCCTGCCAAGATGCCACCTATCGAAGACAGATCGCCGGTTTCTTGATCCATGGAAGCCATGCCGATTCCGAGCAATATCCCGCCAGGGATGGCTGCAACACCTTCGAGAATGGCCGCAGCAAGGCGCTGCCCCAAGGAGGCGAGTTCAGCCGAGCCACTCTTGCTGATTGGCTGGATGTGTGAAAGTGGCGCTGCATAAGGATTCACGGCGGTGGGGATCGCGGGGGCACCACCCGAGGTGAGGCCGCTAATCGAACTGAGTGGCTGCCATTCGGCCATGCCCTCTGCCCAGGCGAGGTCTGCACCGCTGAGTTCGCCCGTGGCGAGTTTCTGACTGATGTCATGATCGGCAAAGACGCCGAATTGCTGTCCGTTGCGGGCGACGTGGTAATTCATAGGAAAGGTGATGGGTGTATCTGAAGGACGTCCCGGGAATCAACACTAAAATCACGCGAAAATAACGACACACGGCAATCTGCACATCAGTTCTTCGATCTCCTCCGCCCAGATGTAAACCGATCCAAATGGGCCTTAAGTCTGCACCATTCGGGTCAGGTCAATACACACAATGCGCTGTAGTGTGGCGGCTGACTGCACACTACTCCGCATTGTGTCGTGGTTACCGCAGGTTTGGTGCGGAGCTGGCGAGTTGTGCGAGTCACACTCGATGCGGTTGGTTCATCATCGGTGCGGAGCAGGCGCGATATGGAAAGCACCACACTCCCTTGCCGTGGGGGTTGGAGAGGGCGGAGCTTGTCGGTGGTGGGCAATGGGCGGAGCCGCGAGCTTTGCGATGCGCTGGAGTTGGCTCGCCGCACGTTGCAGGCCGATTTCTTCCGCCTCTTGAGCACCCTCGACGTTTCTCATTGCCGTCCCTCGGTGTTCCTACCACCACTGTTATTAGCGAACGATTCGAGGTAGAGGCTCACATCGTTGGAACCCGAATCGGAGTATATCAATAACTTGAGGCGTCCATACTTCCCATTGAGACGGTAATACACATTAGCGTCTGTGCCAGATACGAAGTCCTTATCGTTTGCCGAATAGCCGCATTGCCACTTTTTAGCGTAGCCATTCTCTGGTGCGATGAATGCTGTGTTTGCTTTGGCCTCGGCAAGCTCACCATTTTGAAGTGTGACGGTGAGACTCCAGTCGAAGCGTCCTACTGAACCAGTGCGATTAGATGTGACCGTAACATTTCCATAGGGCGAGATTTGGCCTGTTTCCAAATCAATTTGAATATCACTACCGTTCCAAGGCAATTTGACTTTCCGCTGCCACGTCTGGATGTCTGGGCTAGACTCACTTGATCGCATTACATAAACTTGCGGCGACTGTTGATTAGCTTTGTGAAGTGCAGAGGTTACTGTGTAAGAAAATCCGAGTTTTTGGTTCTCGTAAAGTCGATATCCAGATTTCGTGATGCCCTCGATGGCAAGCGACATGCCCTTGCGCTGTTTTATTTCAAAAGAGCCATCAACTGCACTAGTGGCGACTCCATTGTGAATGTCTTCCTCAATCAAACCCACAGCGTTCAATACACCCGATCCTCTGACATGATACTTGATCGTCGCATTGGAAATTCCACCGCCTGTTTCATCGACGACTTTGCCCCAAAACACGATTGGCACATTTTCCGATTCAAGGATTGAGCGTAGCTTTTTAATCCGCTCACTTGCAAATAGGATAGCTGCATTCGAGTTCGTTGAAGATTCTGTTACCAGTTTGTTCTTAGCATCAACTGTGGCAGTTGAGTTGCTGTCCCTTCTCTCAATAGGGATTTGGCGTTTCGGCCAAAATCCGAAGATCGCAGCCGCAACTACGAGTAGAACAAAGGCAATTCGCAGTCGAATGTTTTTCATGGGGAGAACGGGGTCAGTGTGCAACTTGACAGCTTACGGGGGTATTCAAGTGGGGTGGGCAACCGTTGCATCCAGAAACAGTCTCAGCGTGTCAGGTGCTCCGGCCAGCGCTTTCTTGCGCACCAGCCGCCGGATCTGCTGGCTCATCCAGCACGCGCGCGTGCGGGACGCAGATTTCATCTGACTGCGCAAACACCATTCGGGTCAGTGTGCAACTGCTTGACAGCTTACGGGGGTATTCAAGTGGGGTGGGCATCCGTTTCATCCAGAAACAGTCTCAGCGTGTCAGGTGCTCCCGCCAGCGCTTTCTTGCGCACCAGCCGCCGGATCTGCTGCCTCATCCTGCACGCGCGCGTGCGGGACGCAGATTTCATCTGACTGCGCAAACAAAGCATTAAAACCGCGCGTCATTAAGATTGATGCGTCATTTCCAATGGCGCATTCTTTACGGCATGACGCTGGAAGATTTCTCTCCTGATAAGTTGGCGATTCTGGAAGCAAAGCTCCGGGCGGACCTGGAGACGGTGCAGAAGATGCGGGCTCTGATGCTGGAGCATGTGGGGAAGCTGACTCCAACCCCTGCCGCCGCTCCGGCGCCCGTCGAGCCACCACCCGTCAAAAATCTTGAGCCTCGAAGCGACTTTCCTCCAGGCTGGAGGCCCCACTATGTGCCGCCCCCGACCGTGAAGATGGAGGTGCGGGCCGTGGTGGCTGAGATCAAGGGGCCTTTCAAGTTTGGGGTCGTCAAAGCCAGGCTCGCGGCAAAACACTCGGGCTTCGGGGACACGTCTGTGCGCTCCGTGCTGATGCGGATGGTCCAGGCGGGGGAGCTTAAAATCGTCCAGCAAGGTTACGGCCGTGGCGGCAGCACCTTCCAGAAGACCGGTGAGGAGGAGGTGATCCCTCCGGAGCCTGCTGTGACGGACGGTGCCGAATAACTGCCGGATCTTTCGTGGGGCTCGCTGAATGATCGAAAGAGATGGTGAAGCCTTTCTACCAGATGACAGGGTCATTCCGTCAGGCAGCGGGAGCAGTCCGCCATGTGGTGGGCTCAATCCACAGGATGGTCAGGACATTCCGTGAGATGACTGGCGGATTCAAGGTGATGACTGGCTCATTGGGTGACGTGTCAGAATGAATGTGTGAGGTGGTGGAGCCATTCCATCAGCTTGTCGGCGCATTCCACCAGATCGCCGGGGCAATCCGCATGATGACGGGTTCTTTCCGTCAGGTGGTGGCATCATTCCAGAAGCTTCATGAGCCCTTCTGTGTCGTGGGTGGGGCATTCGATGGCTTGGTTGGATCATTCCGCCAATTGGTTGAGTCATTCCAGCAGTTGATCGGATCATTCCAAGAACTGGTCGGATCATTCCGCCAATTGGTTGAATCATTCCAGCAGTTGATCGGATTGTTCGGGCAACTGCTCGAATCATTCAGGCAGTTGATTGGATCGTTCGGACAGTTGGTGGAATCATTCAGGAAGTTGGTCGGATCATTCCGACAATTGGTTGAGTCATTCCAGCAGTTGCTCGAATCATTCGAGGAGATGACTGAATCACGCGAGGAGATGCTGGAATGACTCAAGAAGACCGCCAACTGACCTGAGGAGGTCCTTGGCCACGTCAGGCACTTCATTGGATCGCGGGCCGAAGTCTTCGAGCTGCTAACTCACCCTTTTTTCCAGAGCCGGAGGCTGCGGGACGCCGATTGCCATGGCGTGGCTGCCGTCCACCTGCTGTGGCCAGTCGTGCACGATACTCTGGATGCGGGTGTCTTGATGTTCGGGCGCCAGTTCGTGCATGCACAAAGAGCTTTTCGACATGCAATCTCGCTGCACCAGCTTACGACTCGAAAAGTCGTGCTACTATTCTCGTGCCACGAGCTTTTTGAGGGTGGCTTCGGTGGCGCCTTCGTGGGCGCGGAGGGCGGCGTGGCCGGAGTCGCCGAGGCGCTGGCACTTGGCGGTGTCGGTGAGAAGGGAGGCGAGTTCTTTTTCCAAAGCGGTCACGTCAGGCACCTGCACGGCACCGCCTTGTTTCAAAAGCAGGTCCACGAGCGACTCGAAGTTCTCCATGTGCGGGCCGAAGAGGACGGGCTTCCTGGCCATGACGGCCTCGGCGGGGTTCTGGCCGCCGGTGGCGAGGAAGCTTTTGCCGACGATGACGATGCTGGCGAGGCACTGCCAGGCGCGCAGCTCGCCGGTGGTGTCGATCAAGAGAGTTCTCGGTTCGCTGTTCTCGGTTGCCGGTTGTCCGAGCTGGGAGCGGCGGCTGGCGTGAATGCCGAGGGCGCGGAGATCCGAGAGGATGGAGTCGGCGCGCTCGACGTGACGTGGGACGATGAGCAGGGCGAGGTCCGCATGCTTGGCAGCGAGTTGCTGCACGACTCTGGCTAGCAGGGCTTCCTCGCCGTTGTGCGTGCTGGCGAGCAGGATGACGCGATGCGCATCGGTGATGCCCGCCTGATGCATGACGGCGCGGAGCTGGGCGACCTGGGCTTCATCGGCAGCGGCTCCCTGGGGGTCGAACTTGATGCTGCCAGTGTGATGGAGTTTCTCTTTGGCGACGCCAAGCACGGTGAAGCGCGCCACGTCGCCGGGCTCCTGCACGAGCACCTGATCCAGCATGGCAAACACAGGCCGCATGAGGAATCCGAGCTGGTGGAAGCGGCGCTCCGATTTGGCGGAGAGACGGGCATTGACCATCGTCACGCGGATGCCCTGACGACGTGCGGCGGAGACGAGATTGGGCCAGACTTCGGCCTCGACGAGAATGATCTGCGAAGGACGGATGAGATCGAGGAAGCGCTCGCCGACAAAA
>JBIKIA010000609.1:0-3203 GCA_044361885.1 Prosthecobacter sp.
GTGATGCTCGGCTACTCGCTGGGGAAGGCGCAGGAGATCCTTTGTGCGCTGGCGGAGGCCGGGTTCCCCGTGATGCTTCACAAGTCGGTCTGGGAGATTACGGAAGCGGTGAAGCCCATTCTCGGGAAGTTGCCGGAGTATCGGCTCTTCGATGCGGCGGAGGCACGCGGGCATGTCCTGCTCTTCCCGCCGAGCAATGGGAAGTCGCTGGCGCTGAAAAAGCTGAAGGTCTGCCGCACGGCGATGATGACGGGCTGGGCGATGCAACCGGGCGCGCGGTATCGCTATCAGGTGGATGAAATCTTCCCGCTGAGTGATCACGCGGACTATCCCGAGCTGATCGAGACCGTGGAGGTCGTGAAGCCACGGCGAGTCTATCTCGTGCATGGTTACACGCAGGAGTTCGCGGCGGATCTGCGGGCGCGTGGGTTTGAGGCGTGGACGCTGGAGAAGGCGGACCAGATCGAATTGGTTCTCGGTTCGCCGTTCTCGGTTCCCAGTTCAGAGGCGTTGCCTGAGATGAAGCTGCCGTTGGATCAACTGGCCGGTTTTGCGCGCTGGGCTTCGGTTTGTGCAAGGACGGCAGAGGAGTCGTCGAGGTTGAAGAAGGTGGAGTTGCTGTCGGGTTATCTTCGGGAGCTGGAGGAGGCGGATTTGGTTCGGGCAGTGAGGTATTGCTCGGGCATGACCAGTGACCCGGCGGCGGGGGAAGCTCCGCTGAACACAGGCTGGGCGCTGATCCGGCGGGCCTTGCAGGAGGTCAGTGGCGTGAGAGATGTGGAGTATCGTGCCATCTCACGCAGTCAGGCTGATGCCGGGCGCACGGCCTTTCTGGTGCTGCAAAGAGCTGTGCTAAGTCCCGTCGAGATGCCGCTGGCGGAGGTGACGCAGCTCTTTGACCGGCTGAGAAATGCAGGCAGCCAGGTGATGCGGGTGAATTTGCTCAGAGCCTGCTTCCAGCGGCTCTCCGCTCACGATGGCTCATGGCTGGTGCGGCTGATGACGAGTGATCTGCGCATGGGATCGAAGGAAGGTCTTATCGAGGAAGCTGTGGCGGCGGCCTTTGAGCAAAAGCCGGATGCCGTGCGAGAGGCGGCGATGCTCTGCGGTGACATCGGACGTGCTGCCTTGCTGGCAAAGTCGGGGCGGCTCGAGGAGGCGAAGCCGCGAGCCTTTGTGCCGATCAAGGTCATGCTGGCTTCACCCGAGGAGACGGCGGTGGACATCTGGCAGCGGATGGCGGCGGAGTCGGTCTGGGTGGAGGACAAATACGATGGCATCCGGGCGCAGGTTCATCGTGTCGGCGCACGCGTGGAGATCTACACAAGGGATCTGAAGCCCATCGGTGCCCAGTTTCCTGAAGTGCTGAAGGCGGTGAGCACTCTGAATGCGGATGTGATCCTGGATGGCGAGATTATCGCGTATGCTGAGGGAAAGAAGCTGACCTTCTTTGATCTGCAAAAGCGGTTGGGCCGCCGAGATCAGGCAGACCTTTTCATGCCGAGCGACATCTCGGTGCGCTACGTCGTCTTTGATCTGCTGTGGATGAATGAGGAGTCGCTGCTGGAGCGGACCTTGAGCGAACGGCGGCAGGCTTTGCAGACCTTGTCGATGCCGGAGGGCATGGCGCTGATCGCGGTGGAAAAGGCAGCCACAGCGGAGGAGATCGAGGCGCTTTTCATGGCGGCACGTCGTCGTGGCAATGAAGGGCTGATCGTCAAAGACGACGCCAGCGCCTACACGCCGGGGCGACGCGGCAAGTCATGGCTGAAGCTGAAGAAGGCCTTTGCCACGCTGGATGTGGTCGTGGTGAAGGCCGAGCAAGGTCACGGCAAGCGTTCGCATGTGCTGAGCGACTACACTTTTGCCGTGCGCGATGAAGCTGGGACGCTGCGTGTGATTGGCAAAGCCTATAGCGGTCTGACCGATGCAGAGATCGAGGAGCTGACGGAGCACTTCACCGCCAACACGCTGGAGGAGAAGGGTCGCGTACGATCCGTGGTGCCGGACACGGTGCTGGAGGTCGCCTTTGATTCCATCCAGGCCAGCTCGCGACATGACAGCGGCCTTTCCCTGAGATTCCCGCGCATCAAGGCAGTGCGGCGGGACAAGTCGCCTGCGGAGATCGACACACTGGCGTATGCGCGGAAGCTGGCGGGCCAATAAAAAAGCGGAAGGCTCATGCCTTCCGCTTCGAGAGTTGTCTGACCGTTGGTTTACTGGATGAAGTAGAACTGGCGGGTGTTCAGGGCGGCCCAGAGAGCATCGCCTTTGCCGGTGACGGTGTTGTTGCCGATGACGGGCTTGAGCAGTTCTTTCTCCTCGGCGGTGGCTTTGCGGCTGAAGAGGGCGAGGTAGATGGTGTCGATGGCGGTGTCCGCGTCCTCAGTCTTCCGCAGGGTGCGGGAGATCATGGTGTAGGGGTTCATGAGCTGGCTGAAAGTTTTGCCATTCAGCACCATGAGCGCCTGACCGACGGTGGCGTCTTCGTTGGCGTTCTCGACGAGCTCGCGGTCGCTCTGGCCGAACTCGCGGAGGAAGTGGCCGTTTGGCGCGGGGCTGCGGAGATCGGCGGAGCGGATCATGAAGGTGTCGCGGAAGCTTTCCCAGGTTTTCAGGGAGGTGAGTTCTTCCTTGGTGTCGGCCTTGAGCTGCTCGGCATCGCGCTTCAGGCGGGCTTTCTGCTGCTCGGTCAGGCGGGCGCGGAGTCCCCGGTTGTAGATGGCCAGAGCTTCGTCGATGCCGAGATCAGTGCCTTCCTTGCCCTTGATGGCGGTGGCGATCTCTTTGGCAAACTCGTCGTCCTTCACCTGCTCGTCGAGCTTCCCAGCCTTGGCGAGTTCGGCGAACTTTTTGAAGCCGGTGGTGAAGACGATCTCCTCGGCAGCTTCGTCGATGGCCTTGCGCTGGCTGCTGACGACCTTCTTCGCGGCGCGGATGGCGTCTTCGTCCTTGTTCTTCGTGGCTTCGGTGAGCTGCTCCTGGGCTTTGCGCACATCGGCGGCGAGCTGCTTCTGCTTGGCAGCGATGGCGGCGGCTGCTTTGGCGAGCTCATCGGGAGTGAGAGCATTGAGGGAGCGGTCCAGCCACTCGACTTCGCGGATGGTGGAGTCGCGCTGGATCTTGGCGTCGATGCTCGGGGCGTCTGGGTTCGGCTTGTAAAGGGTGACCATGCTGTCCCAGATCTGCTCGGCGCTCATGCG
>JBIKIA010000611.1:0-3189 GCA_044361885.1 Prosthecobacter sp.
AAGGCCTCCTGCAATGCTGCGCGTGCGGCAGCTTCATCAGCGATCATCGGATTGCCGAGGTAGTCGATGCCGAGACGCAGCTCGATCAGGCTTTGATCCTCGATCAAATTCATCCGCGCCATGATGAACTCGGTGCCATGAGCACAGACAAAAAGAGGGGCAAAGACGCAGGCGAAAAGAAGCAGGGGGAACATGCCTGTTCCCCCTGCGGTGATGTGTTGAGGTGCTGACGGACAGCGGATCATTTCTTGTTCCAGCGGAGCACGCGGCCCCACTTGTTCCATTCGGTTTCGAGGATGTTGCCGTCGTTGTCGAAGGTGATGCCGTGCGGGCTGGTGACGATACCTTTCTGCCAGTCCTTCGGAGCGATGCCAGGGGTGTTCGTCATGGTCGGATTTGTGCCGCACTCGGACACCATCTTGCCCGCTTTGTCCCAGACGCTGACGCGTCCGGCGATCTCGGCGATGCAGACGAGGTCACCGTGGAAAGAGGCGGAACTTGGATTGCGCAGGTCGGTGGCGATGACGCCGAGCATCTTGCCGTCGAGGTCGGTGTGGAGGATGCGTTTGTTGCCACGGTCGCAGCAGAAGACGCGAGCTGGCTCGAAGCGGGTATCGATGAAGATCTTGTGAGTGTTGGCGAAATTGTAAGGAGCGACGGGGCCGCCGAAGACTTTTTTGAAGCTGCCATCACGGCCAAAGACGAAGATCCAGCTCTTGCCGTAACCATCGACGACGTAGATGTCGCCATTCGGCGCGACATCGCAGTTGGTGAGTTTCAGGCCACCACCCGAGGCGGCGACACCGGGTTCTTTGGCGATGACCTTCTGGCTGCCATCGGCGAGCCTGAGGGTGATCTCGGTCTTGGTTTCGGCAGTTTTCACACCGGAGGCGATGGGCGTGGTCTTTGGGCGGCCTTTGGCGTCTTTTTCACCGGTGGCTTTTGCGACGGTGACGAAGTCGCGCTGTTCAGCAGGAAAGGCGCTAGTGGCGATCTCCATGACGACGGTGCCGTCGAGCTTGCACTTGATGACGCGGGATTCGCCGAGCACGGCGGCGAAGATGTATTCCGCGCCTTCGTCTTTACGGATGACGAAGCCGTGGAGGGATGCGGGAAGTGGCAGGGCTTTGATGAACTTGCCGTCTTTGCCATAGACTTGGATGCCGGCATTGGCTTCCTGGACGCTGACATAGATGTTTCCAGCGGCGTCAACGGCGATCTCGCCATGTCCGTCTCCAATGGTTTCTTTGCCTGGAGGTGGCGTGATGAAGTCAGGGACAAGATCGTAGGAAACCTGGGCGGTGACGCTGCCGATCATGGCAAGGCTGGAGAGAATAAGGAGGGTGGTGCGCTGCATAGGAAGGTTATTTCAAACGATGCTGCCATGGGGAGTCAATCACGCATACATGAGGAATTCTGTTCTCTGCTGTGGAGGATGGCGCTCCCATCGAAAAAGAAACGACGCATCCATCTGCTGGATGCGCCGTGACGAGAGGTAGATGAGTTTAGATCAGGCTTCGAGAAGCTTGGACTGGAGGCGGTCCACCATGCTGCGGAACTCGTGCGTGGCACTCATGCGCTGAGTGATGACTTTGCAGGCATGAATCACGGTGCCGTGATCACGGCCGCCGAACTCTTCACCGATCTGCATGAGGGGCAGCTTTACTATGTGGCGGGTGAGATACATGGCCACCTGACGCGCTTCGGCGATGTTCTTCGGACGACGCGGGCCGGTGAGGTCACTGACACGGAGATCATACTCAGTGGCGACGGCACGCTGGACGCGATCGACGGTCACAGACTTCGCGGGCTCTTCATCGATGACATCGTGAAGGAACTGCGAGAGTGCAGTCTCATTGGCGATGTTGCCTTCGAGAGAGACATGTGCGGCGACGCGCATGAGGGCACCTTCGAGCTTGCGGACGTTCGCGCGGATGCGCTGGGCGATGAATTCGAGGATCCACGGCTCAAGCGTGACATTGAAGTCATTCATCTTGCGGCGCAGAATGGCCACACGCGTCTCGAAGTCGGGTACCTGGATCTGCGTGGTGAGACCCCACTCAAAGCGCGAGACGAGACGGCTTTCTAGATCTTTGATGTCACTCGGTGGACGATCGCTGGCGAGCACGATCTGCTTCTGGCTGTTGAAGAGTTCGTTGAAGGTGTGGAAGAACTCTTCCTGCGTGCTGTCCTTGCCGCTGAAGAACTGCACATCGTCGATGAGAAGAACATCGACCTTGCGATACTTCTGACGGAACTGGCTGAAGGTCTGTTTCTTGATCGCCTCGACGTATTCGTTCGTGAACTGCTCAGAGGTCACGTAGCGGACGATGGCCCGCTTTTTACGTGAGAGCACTTCCTGGCCGATGGCCTGCATGAGGTGGGTCTTGCCGAGACCCGTGGGGCCGTGGAAGAAGAGCGGATTGTAGATGCGGCCAGGCTTTTCAGCGACTGCTCGCGCCACAGCGGCGGAGTAACTGCAATTATTTCCGACGACGAAGCTGTCGAAGTTGAGCTTGGCATTCAAGCCGGCATCGGAGAAGGCACGGATACTCAGTGAGTCATCGTTGACGTGAGGACTGGAACGCTCCTCCTGATGATGCCGCGTGGAAATGACACGAGCCGCTTTCTTCTCCAGCGAAGCATCCGCTGGCAATGGACGCAGAGGCTCGCTGGCGATCTGATAGTCGATGGTGGCAGCGGTGCCGAGCACCTCAGCCACAGCATCCGCAAAGGTGCCGGAAAAGTTACTTTCGATCCACACCTGATGGATCGGATTTGGCACATGCACGGTGACGCGGTGGTCATCCGAGATGCGTGCCGTAGTGCCGGAGAAGCAGCGGGTGTAATTATCTCGTCCGAGTTTTTTTAGCAGGATGGTGCAGATGCGCTCCCAAGGGGAAGGGAGGATTTCGAAATCCGGTGTCGAGCCTTCGAGGTCGTGAGCGTCTGGAGTGGGTGAGTGGATGCTGTTTTCATGTGCGGTCTCCATGGTGCTGTGATGAGGCTTGGCTGGGAGCGGTTGGAATCGTAACGGGAGAGGACAAATTCGGCGCTGAATCGGGAGAATCAGCGCCGTGTGTTTTTTCAAAATTAACGTCTCTTGTTTATGGCGAAACCGACACGATTCAAAGCAAAACTTGAGACAGTTTAAAAAGACTTGGGAAACATCCTGAGTGTTCCACAATC
>JBIKIA010000610.1:0-3189 GCA_044361885.1 Prosthecobacter sp.
CTCTTCGTTGCAAGCCCAGAGCGTTTTGGAATCGCTTGATGAAGCGTTGACGCTCAGCAGTGCGGATGGTGAATGGCGTGCGGATGTGTCTGGACTGCTCGATCTGGAAGCCTACCTCCCTGAGGAGCAGGCGCTGGGGCTGGTGGAGACAAATGACGAAGTATTTTTCAATCCCAGGCTCACGCTGCTGTTCGACTTCCAGATGACGCAGCGCTGGCGGGCACACATTCTAATGCGCACGGATCGCGGTTTTGATCCAGGCTTTGCCGTGGATGGCGAGACGCGGCTAGATGAATATTTCATCGAATGGCGACCGCTGGACAGCGATGTGCTGAACCTCCGCGCGGGCAAGTTTGCCACCGCCTTTGGTGCCTGGACGCCGCGCCGCTTGTCATGGGACAATCCATTCGTCACGGCGCCCGCTGCTTACAGTGACATGCTGCCGATCACAGACAGCATAGCGGCTCCGCTGGCAGGTTTTGCAGGACGCCGCAATGCCGTCGAGAATCGCCAGACCTGGGTGCCGATTCTCTGGGGGCCGTCGTACGCATCTGGAGTCTCGATCTTTGGCCGCACGGAGCATCTGGACTATGCGCTGGAGGTGAAGAACGCCGCCATCTCATCGCGCCCCGATACCTGGGATGCCGTGGAAAATGGCTGGGATTCGACGACCTACACGGGCCGTCTCGGCTGGCGGCCAGCGCCGGAGTGGACCTTCGGCACCTCCTTCAGCCACGGACCTTACATGCTCGAAGAATCCCAGCCCACGCTGCCAGCCGGGCGCAGCTATCGCGACTACGATCAGACGACTCTTGGTGTGGATGCTGGCTACGCGCACGGGCATTGGCAGCTCTGGGCGGAGCTGATGACGAGCCGCTTTGAAGTGCCGAATGTCGGCGGCGTGAGAGTCGTCAGCGGCTTTATCGAGGCCAAACGCAAACTCGGCGCGACGACATGGCTGGCCGTGCGTTGGAATCAGAGCTGGTTTGGCGACACCCCCGGCACCAGCCGCGAATGGGACCGCGACGGCTGGCGTCTCGATCTAGCACTGGGGCATCGTTTGAGCCGGAACCTCCAGGCGAAGCTGCAATACAGCCTCGCCGAGCGGACGGGGTCGGATCAGGAGGGAAATCACCTGCTGGCCGCCCAGGTCACGCTGCGCTTTTGAGGGGTAGGAGAAAAAAGTTTTGGGAATCTGCGCAAGTCCCGGAGGTGACCTGCATCTGCGGTGTGAAGGGCGACAAAAGCCGCCCGCCAAATCTCAAACATACTCACCTCCATGAAACGCCGCACCACCCTCCTCGCCATCGCCGCCAGTCTCCTGACTTCCGTGGGATCCACCTCCCATGCTCAGGGTATTTTATCCACGAGCCGCATCACCCAGATCAGCCCCTCTCAGGCAGCTGTCGGGCAGACCATCACGGTCACAGTGACAACCCCAGAGATCGACCCGGCGCTGGCCAGCTTCCTGCGCACTCGAAATGATCTATTCAAAGCTCTTCCTGGCCGTGCCATCTCGGGGCTCAGCAGCCAGAATCAGCCTGTGAAAATCCTCTTCAGTGCGGGCTCCGGCCAGTTTGTGGAGGGCACAAACGTCACGGACCTCGGCAATCAGCGTTACTCTGTCCGTGTGCCACAGGGGGGGCGGACCGGCCAGTTGAAATACCAGCGTGGTTTTTCCCACAGCCTGTCCACCGGCACCTTCACCTTGGTGAACCTGGGTTTCACGATCCAAAACTCCGCTCAATACAATGTGGTGAGTCTGAAGATCAATGGTGCAGAGCGTCTGAGCGCCGGGCAGGTCATCGCCCCAGGAGCATCTGTCAATCTTGGCACGAGTTCGGGAAATCATCAGGTGGTCTTCACCTTTGGCATCAATGCCTCACGTCCGATTTATGCGGCTCCTTTGGGCACCTTCCCAGCTCGCCAGTCCAGTGGTAGCACCTTTCCCCAGCCTTTGGTGATCGGTCGCCTTCAAGCTCGTCAGTTTCTGGCTGCGGCCCCTCTTTTCACCCTCAACGGCAATCTCATCACCACGAGCTGGCAGGCTTTGGATGCGAATCTGAATGTGTATGGCTTCGACTTCACGATGAACATGACCACCTTTGAGATGACCTTCATTCAGTGGGCATTCAGAAAGAGCAATGTGCTGGCCTCAGGTTCAGTTCGTGAGCCTACCAACTGGCAGAACAATGCCAGCTCCGTTCTGGTTCCTTTCCACCTCGGCAATGGCACACTCTACGGCAACGCCCAGCTTACCCTGAGCAATCCAGGATTCCTGCCCAGCCTGATCGTGGGTGACGGACTCATCTACGAGATGCAGTAATTGATTGAGTCTTCGCACAAGCTCCCCGGTCTGGCCTTTACCGCCTGACCGGGGTTCTGCTTTTTGTGAGATGAAGCAGGTCGGGGGCGTTCGTGAGGGATGCCCATCCGACTCATTTTCTTCCTCGCGCTCCTTGGCTGCCAATTGGCTAGGGCTGCGCCCAATGTTGTCTTGATCATCAGCGATGACCAGGGCTACCCGGATCTCGGCTGCATCGGCAGCAAGCCACTGATCACGCCAAACCTCGACAAACTGGCGGCGGAGGGCGTGCGTGGGACGAGCTTTTATGTGACATGGCCAGCATGTACACCTTCTCGTGGCAGTGTGCTGACCGGGCGCTACCCGCAGCGGAATGGACTCTACGACATGGTGCGCAATGACATGGTGAACTTCGGCCATCGCTTCACCGCCGAGGAGTATGCCGTGTCACCGGAGATGACGCTCGGGCTCGATGTGCGTGAGGTGACGATCGGCGGCATGCTGAAAGAGGCTGGCTATGCAACGGGCTGCGTCGGCAAGTGGGACATGGGCCAGGCCAAGCGCTATCTGCCGCTACAGCGCGGGTTCGATTTCTTCTACGGGCACGGGAACAACGGCATCGACTACTACACGCATGAGCGCTACGGCGTGCCTTCCATGTTTCGTGGCAATGCCCGCACGGAGAAGGACAAGGGCATCTATGTCACCGATGTCTTTCGCCGTGAGTCGCTCGCCTTTGTGAATCAGCATCTGGGGAAGAATCCCTTCTTCCTCTACCTCGCCTTCAATGCCCCGCACAGTGCCTCTACCTTTGGCGAAGGCACGGTGACAGGTGAGAAAAAGAAAGCCGAGGGCGTGCAGGCACCTGAGAGGTTCGTGGCCAT
>JBIKIA010000612.1:0-3181 GCA_044361885.1 Prosthecobacter sp.
TGCCAAGAAGGCTGTCATCCCCGGGAGCACCTACGACAGCTCGGTCACCCAAAACATCCACAGAATGCCCCAGAGAGTCGCCTGGACGTCCGCACTCAAGCTCCCCGATACCTAGTTTGGCTTCAAATGAAGTGAAGAGGGGGTCAATCGTAATTGGATAAACAGCGCCTGCATCAGCAACGAGGATTGAAGCTCCTTGAGCTGATGCCTTCATCGAAGCGGGCAGTTTCTTTCCGTTAGCATCCCAGACCAATAGCTTGTCGTAAGCCATCACATTGCCGCCCATTTCAGACACCAACTGGACACCTCCTTGATAAGATTTTGTCTTCAGACCAGCCAGGCTTATACCCACCTCCAATTCACTGGAACCTTGTTCAAAGGGTTTATGGAGAACCGTAAAGCCATGCTCAATTCCACTTGGGCGATTGTCAAACCACTCGATTAATTCGCCGCGGTCATACTCGACCCGGCTGCCGCTGGCCGTGGGCTTGATAGCACCATCAAGAGACTGGCGATCCTCACCCCTTCGGTAGTATGTTGCGCGAACATTGACGCCCCACTTTCCCTGGAGTCCAGAGCTCAACTCAGCTCCGTAATCTGAAAAACGAGCCACAATCTGCTGGCTTGGGTTTGCAGCAAAAAAGCGAACACCTTTATTCCCTGGAAGATCAAGTTCGGCGGAATCCGGCGATTGGATTTGGTGACGCACACTTTGGAACACCTGCCACAGTGTCTTTTGCTCCACAGAATCCCTCTTGCCGCCTTCACTTCGAATGCTGGATGAAGTTGGCAGCGCATCCCCCAGAACTTTTTCAGGATAGGGGGCAGACTTCATCGAATCAGCCCGCGTGGAACTAGATATGTTGTCACCCTGCGGCTCACCAACGTATGCCCCTCGCCACGAAAGCCCCCCTGCAAAGAGAATTAACAGAATCAGCAAAGCTTTTCTCCACACTCCTGATGTCTTAGGCTTTGATACAGCAGACTTATTTTTGAGCGTTTTCATAGTTGTGTCTTGGTTGATGACGACACCAGAACCAACGACACAAACCTTACATTTGGCTATCCTCAGCATAGCCTTTTATGCGCATTTATTGCGCGCCACAATGCATCCAGAAGCTCCAAAAATTGGTTCACACCAAGGCTTAATCATTACTTGGCGGCTCTAAGCTGTCCGCTCATGCCAGAAAAGCCGGGGTATTGCACCAAGGCGAAGGCTAAACCTTCACCCAAGCCTTCGAATTGCTGCTCTGCAGGATGGCTTCGCAGAGCTTTACTTCGAGGTGGCCGTCTTCCGCATTCGCGAAGATTGCCGGAGTTTTTTTGCCACTGGCAATGTGCTCATAGACGGCGCGGTAGTGCATCTTGTGGCCGTCGCTAAAGCCTTCAGGATGACCGGGGGGATAGTCGGTGAAGTTGGCGACGTCTTCGAGGAAGCCCGGCGTACCGCGTTGGAGGATCTGATTCGGCTCATCCCGACGACCAAGCAGGATCTCGTTCGGCTGTTGGAGGTCCCAGCGGACGCTGCCCTTGGTTCCATAAATGCCGAGCCCGAGGCTGCATTTCCAACCAGCGGCGACTTGGGAAATGCTGGCATTCGCGTGAACGCCATTGGCGTAACCATGTTTGGCCTTGCCGAACTTGAGCAGCACACTGCCGAAGTCTTCGGTATCGACCTTGTAGGGCACCATGGTTTTCGGATCCACTTTGGCGAAAGTCTGCACCTCGCCTTTCGGACGCAGGCGCTCTTTGTGAAAGGTCTCGATGTGGGCAAAGACATTCGTGGCCTTGGCTCCGAGGATGAAGCTGACGGCATCAATCCAGTGCGTACCGATGTCTCCCACGGCGCGCAGTTTGCCGCCTTCGCTGGCGAGCACGCGCCAGTTGTAGTCGGTCTGATGCAGCAGCCAGTCCTGAAAGAAGTGTCCCTGCACATGAATGATCTGTCCCAGGTCTCCACGCTCCACCATGGCTCGCATTTGCAGCACGGCGGGGAAGAAGCGGCACATGTAGTTCACCGCGAACACGGGGCCGTTTTTGCCGCCCTTCTTCACCGCCTCGACGACCTTTGCCGTATCGGCGGTGGTCATTCCCAGCGGCTTCTCACAGATGACATGCTTGCCCATTTCCAGTGCCTGGAGGCACTGCTCAACGTGAACTTTGTTCGGAGATGTGATGTGGACGACATCGACATTCGGGCTGGCATACATCGCCTCGTGGTCGTAGTCGCCATACACCTCATTAATGCCCCAGAGGTCGGCCATTTTCCTGGCACTCTTAGACGAGCCACAGATGGCCGTGACCTGGATACCGAGCCGCTTCAGCGCCTCGATATGAACAGGGCCGATAAAGCCGGTGCCGATGATGCCTGCGCGGAGATGGTGGAGTGGGGTCATGAGGGCGGATTTCATGAACCATGAATGAGCACAATAAAACCCCAATGTTTCGCAGTTCACCCCCGCTTCACACACTCACATCCTCAAATCATGATGCGTTGATATGATGGTTGACCTGCCCGGCTCCGGCGCTAGTTTCGCCCATGCCTTCCCGTCCCAATTGCCGCCCTGAACTCGAAGCCGCCATGCGCCAGCGCATCCTCGTCATCGACGGGGCCATGGGGACGACGATTCGCGGTTACAAGGACAAAGGCGTGCTCGACGAGGCCTCTGCGCGTGGTGAGCGCTTTTGTGACAACGAGAAGGACATCCTGAACAACGGCGACATTCTTTCGATCACGCGCCCGGACATCATTGAGGACATCCATCGCCGTTTCCTCGAAGCCGGGGCGGACATCATCGAGACGAACACGTTTTCGGCCACGAGCATCGCGCAGAGCGAGTTCTTTGTGGAAGACCCGCGTGAGAAGGGAGGACGCAAAGATCCCGAGTTCTTCCAGAAGATCATCGACGACAAGTTCCTGAACGACCTCGCCTGGGAGATCAATTTCAACTCGGCGCTGCAGTGTCGGAAGTGGGCGGACCAGATCGCTGACAAAACGGGCCGCAAACGTTATGTGGCCGGTGCTGTGGGACCGCTAACGGTGTCGCTCTCGCAGTTCCCGGATCTCAGTGATTTGAGCTTCCGCTATGTGACGTTTGATCAGGTGAAGACAGCTTACGCTCATCAAATCCGCGCGTTGATCGCCGGTGGTGTCGATACGCTGATGGTGGAGACGATTTTC
>JBIKIA010000613.1:0-3179 GCA_044361885.1 Prosthecobacter sp.
AGCGGCTTGAGCTCAGGCAGGAGGAATTTGCCGTCCTTGCGGATCAGCACGCCATCGAACCAGATCTCGCCACCGCCATAGTCGGGGCGCTGGATGTTCACGAGATCCCAGTGGACCTGGCTGCGGTTGCCATTGTCGGCGATGCCTTCGTAGGCCTGACCGGGCGTGAAGTGGAAGCTGCCGGCGATTTTTTCATCAAAGAGGATGTCGCGCATGGGCTCTTTGATTTCACGGTTAAAGCCGATGGCGAACTCGCCGATGTAGCGGGCGCCTTCGTCGCTGTCGAAGATCTTGTTGATGGCAGCGGTGTTGTTCGCCGTGGCGTTGACGATCTTGCCTTTGGAGAACTCAAGCTTCACGCTGTCGAAGGCGATGCCCTGATAAATGGTTGGGGCGTTGTAGCTGATCACGCCCTCGACGCTGTCCTTCACTGGCGCGCTGAAGACCTCACCATCGGGGATGTTGTGACGACCACCGCAGACGATGGACTTGAGGCCTTTCAGGCTGAAGCGCAGGTCGGTGCCGGGGCCTTTGATGTGGACGTCCTTGGCCTTGTCCATGAGCTTCTTGAGCTGATTCATGGCGGGGATGAGCGCGGCGTAGTCGAGCAGGCAGACTTTGAAGTAGAAGTCTTCAAAGGCCTGCGTGCTCATGCCTGCCTGCTGGGCCATGGCGGAGGTGGGCCAGCGCAAAACACACCAGCGGGTGTTGTTCACGCGCTCGTTTTGCAGCGGGCGGAGTTTCGCCATCACCATTTTCATCTTCTCGGCGGGCACATCGCTGTTTTCGGTGATGTTGTTGCTGCCGCGCACGGCGATGTAGCAGTCCATCTTCTTCATCAGCTCGAGGTTGTGTGCGCCGATGAGATCATACTGATCATCCGCCGCGTGTAGCATCATCTCACGAGTGACGGCGGTGTCGTGGATGTGGATGAGCGGATGTGCCTTGGCCTCGACGACGGCGCGGATCATCGCCTGAGCGACGTAGTTCGGGACATCAAAGCAGTCGATCCAGACGAAGTCGCCTTTCTTCACCTGGGTGGAGTAGCGGACGAGAGTGCGGGCGAGTTGGTCGATGCGTGGGTCGTGCATGGTCGCTTATAACGAGCAGGGCAGGGGATGGTAAACAGGTTTTTGCAATCGGGGGTCTTTTGATTCAGTTCCAAGAAAGTCTGGCCCGAGACGTTGGGCAAAGGCCCGTCCCTCGCAAGAATACCGACAGCATGCTTGCCGTGCTGATGTCGGATCGGGTATAAAGCTTAATCCCAACCATGAAATCTCGTCTCATCCTGGCCCTGTTACTCCTGGCCATCATCGTCTTCTGGCTTTTTCAGCAGACTCCGACAAAGCCAAGCGTGCCCTCGACGGCGTCGATCGAGCAGCCTGTTTCCAAGCCTGCGGGCGTGCTTCCTGTATCCAATCTCTCGGCACTTCCGCCTGCGATGGCGACGTTCCGTGAATGGAGTGATGTATTTATCAATGCGCCACTCTCCGAGAAGCCAGCACTTCTGGCGGAAGGTCAGGCCTTTGCCAAAGAGCACACGAAGGAGCTCGCGAAGCTCATCAAGACGGACCCGCAGGCCGCCATCGCCCATGCGGTGCCGATGGTGGTCCGCCAGAAGCTGCCGCCGGAGATCGTGGGCCTGCTGGAGGAGCGGCCACGTCTGCGCGGGGACTATGAGGTGTATGGCAATGTGCCGCTGCCGGGTCAGGAAGGCAGCACGGAGCCTTACACGCGTACGGTGATCAGCAGCGATGGCAAACGCTGGAATGCCTATGTTTATGGCAAGCGGCAGATGCAGCGCAGCATGACGAATGTCTCCCTCAACGGGGTTTCTGTGGCGCGGGACATGGCGGTTTCAGATTCGCCGGTGCGTGTCCTGGAAGTGGGTGAGCTGCCGTTGGCTGACGGGCGTCAGGTGGTGGATGTCTGCCCCGTGTCCGGCATCGAGACGGAAGTGGCGATGACTCAAGCTGGTGCCCCGCCGCCAGTGACAGAGGAGACCCCAGCCTTTGAGACACCGGAACAAGTGATCTATGTGTGCAGCGGCGGGCACATCAGCCAGATGGCCGAGCAGTATCTCACGGACGAAGAGAAAGCCTACTGGGCATCGCTGGGGACAGACCTGAACTCTGGCGCGGGCAGTGGCCCGGCTCATGGGCCGGTGGGCACAGTGCCAGGAGGGTGGACTACGGGCCATCGCACCTTCCTCTACATCCGCGCGACCTTCCCTGACAATCCAGTGGATCCGCAGAACGAGCAGGAGTGCTACGACATGCTGAAGCAGATGAACGATTACATCGTGCAGACGAGCTACGGGCGCTGCTACTTCACCTACGCGGTCCCTCCCCTGATCGTTTTGCCGTATCCATTGGCTTGGTACAATCGCTATGATGCGGATGTGGGCGGGGGTGATTACCTCATTCAAACCCACGCGCGGCAGATCGCGCGGAGCATGGGGTATGACAATAACAGCTTCAATCTCGATGCGGTGCGCTGGAGCGGGGGGCCTGGCAGTTACGGCGGCTCGGCTTCCGTCGGTGGGCGTGGCATGAGGATGAAGACTAGCTTTGCAGGCACCTTCTGCCATGAGCTCGGACACAATCTGGGTGTCTGGCATGCCAACTTCTGGCGCACGACCCCGCCGAGCTTCACGGGCCCGGGCAACAACCTAGAGTATGGCAATCTTTTCGATCTCATGGGCAACAGCGGCAGCTTCGGGCAATACACGGCAAGCTTCAAAAACACGCTCTCCTGGATGCCGCAGGAGCAGTTTTGGAATGTTACCTCGAGCGGGCTGTATCGCATCCATCAGACCGACGACGACATCGCCGATCCAAGCCTGCGCTATGCCCTGCGCATCCGGCGTGACTCGGAGCGCGATTACTGGGCGGAGTTCCGCCTGCGACATCCCACGAACGTGGGCTTTACGAATGGATTGATGATGACCTGGGACCAGTGGGGGCTGGGCGGCATCGGCGGCAGTGGTGGTGCTCCGCTGAATGGCAGCAATCGCGGGGCTCAACTTCTCGACATGACGCCAGGCTCATTCGGCAACGGCATCACGGACACGCGCAATGACTCGGCACTGTGGGTGGGGCGCACATTCAGCGACCCGGATTTTAACATCCACTTCACCCCCATCGCGAAGAACGCCAGCACCACGCCGCCTTCGATGG
>JBIKIA010000766.1:0-3174 GCA_044361885.1 Prosthecobacter sp.
CCGAGGCGCTGCACAAGCTGCCAGGGCGCTGGGTGTGGATGAATGCGCAGGAGACGCGGCTCTTCGGTCCATGGGAAGCGTGGCGAGGCATGAAAGTGAGCAACACGTTCTTCCTGCCACGCCTGAAATCCGCACAAGCACGCCGCAAGGCTACGCAGCCTGCGGATCACCTTCCCCGCCACCAGTCCTGCCTTTTTGCCTGCTAACCCAAACCCAAAACAAAACGAAAATGAAACTCTTCAAACTGATCGCCAGCCGAGCTGGCCAAGTGTTGTTCGATGACCGTGTGGAGGCGGACTCCCCGCGCGAAGCCCGTGAACAGATGAAAGCCCTGATGGGGCTCAACTCGCTAACCGGAGTGGTGTATGCCATCACGGAAATCCCCGTGGAACTTATCCAGAGCATCGTCGATGCGCGGCTCGTCGAAGCTCTGCAACGACTGAGTGGTGGGCAAGCTCCGGCCACGGTCGAGCAGATGATCCGCCCCATTGCGAGTGCGGCAGTCAGAGAACAACTCGCCAACCTGCGCGAAGCCCGCATCACGCCTGATGATCCGCTGCCACCGCCGCAGCGCTTTGATGCGTTCACGCCTGCGGTGGACCAGATCATCGGCACGCCCACGTCCACGCCGCCGAAGCCGCGACGCAAGCTCACCAGCGTGACCACCAACGGCACGCTGGTGGATTGGAAAGCGGTGAAGCGGTTGTATCGCCGCACCGGTTCAATCAAGCAGGCGGCCGCGCAGTTTAAGCTGTCAGTGAACTCCGTGAAGGCGCGCATTCGCCGGGAGGGCTGGACCCATGAGTGATCGACTCACCATCACCAAGTATGGCACGCGGTATTGGGCCGTGTGGCTCGACGGCGAGCTGCTGGCCGTCACGCTCTACAAGAAGGGCGCTCGGGCCATCACGGCTGCGATTACGACGCTCTCCACGACTCATGGGAAGGAGTTCCATCATGGCATCCAAGCCGCGTGAACGTGTTCTCAAACAAGCTCCGACCTCGCCGATGAACTGGCGACCGCGCACAGCGGAGGATTTGATCGGCCAGGCCAAACGTGTGGCGCTGGCGCAGGTGAGCAAAGCCAAGCGCCTTGCCAGTGATCCCTCAGCTACGATGAAGCTACTGCTCTACGGTCCGCCGGGTGTGGGCAAGACCAGCGTCGTCGAGTTGGTGGCGCTTCAACTGGCCGGCACGCCGCTGGCCATCGAGGACTACAACGGACGCGAGGTCACGGTGGACCTCGTGCGCGAGTGGATGCGGCAGCTTGCCTATGGCAGTCTGTTCAGTTCATGGTCGGTCAAGATCGTTAATGAGCTGGATCGCTGTTCCCGTGAAGCGCAGGACTTGCTGCTCACCTACCTTGACCGCCTGCCACCGAGCCGGGCGTTCCTCGGCACGAGCAACCTGCAGCTCGATCTGCTCACCGAGCGGTTCCAGACACGGTTCCAAGCCATCAAGTTGCTGCCGCCCACCACGGAGGAGCTGGCCGCTTTCCTGAGCACCCATTGGGCCGTGCCATCCATCACCGCGAACCAGATCGCCGTGGGCAGCGGCGGCTGTGTGAGAGCCGCGCTCGCCGATCTCGAATCCTATCTCGACCACCAACCCTCATGAGCATGTTCATCACCGCCCAAATCCCCATCCTTCACGACAGTCCAGGCCCATGGATCATGCATGTGCCTGTCGTGTCCACGCGGCACATGCCACCGAGCGAAGCTGAGGCCTTGCTACGGCTCCGGCCGTTAGAATGTCGGTCACCAGATGATCCGCCGCTATTGGCCCACCTGCTCGATGGCGTGGGTCATCTGTTCCTCATCGAAGATCTCGATGCCGATGAAATGACGACGTTCCCGTACCTGCGCGGCGTGCTCTTAGCTATCAAGGCCCGTGGCTACGCCTATGCGCGTCTCGACGCCGATGGCGAAACCTTCTCGGACCTGCCACTCTTCGAGTGGTGACCCCCAACCCCATACCAAACGACCATGCAAAACATCCAGACCATAATTGATCAACACGGCGGCTTTGAAGCCGTCCGCACTCGCTACCTGCGCCTTAAAAACCAGCCGTTCATGCGGCTGGTGATCGAGGTCATCGGTGGCCCATATCCCAACGGCGCGTATGAACTCAGCATCGCGCATTACAGCGAACAGAATGGCGATGCCATGCGTGATCCCGAGATCACGTTCCTCGTGGTGCCTTCGGCAGAGAGCTCGACATGGACACCACTCACCTATGAAAACAGTTACCTTGGAGCCTACCAAGTCGTGGCAGAGGTGAACAGCGAAGGCTTGATCAAGGTGAAGCAGTCACAGTGGATGAAGGAGCTGCGCAGCTTCGCCAAACAGTGGGACCGCAACATCAATCAGCAGGGGTTTATGGAGGTGTTCGAGCGCCAATATGGTGTCGCAAACGGTGCGACACACGTGGCCACGGTGACGAGGCAAGGAGACGGCCCGCAAGGGCAATGAACCCGAACCCATCCTCCACCCATGAGCAAGAAAGACATGATCGAACAACTGCGCCATCGCCTTGCCAGCAACGACCGCTGGGCACTGCGCGCGCTGATACGCATCTACCAGAACCAGACCGCCGACGAGCAATGCCGTGAAACCACCATTGAACGCAACGGCATCGGGTTCACCGGACCTGATGCTGAGATTCTCACCAGCTTCGCCCGTCAATATCAGCGACGCGGTGGCCTGAGTGAACGGCAGATGATCCTCCTGCGCCGCCGCATCCCCGCCTATGCACGCCAGATCGTGCAATGCACCGACACCAGGCGCCTTGAGGCGGCTTTTTCCAGCACTGCAACTACGCAAGCTGCGGAGCCCCATTCCTGAACCTAAACCCCACATCACCACCATGCCCACACGAACCGAACCTGAAATCGAACTGCCACCCGATGCCGCCACCTCCGACGATCACCGTAACCCGCGCCGCCGTAGGAGGGAACGCGATGAAGAGGAACCGCCCCCTGATGTGGGGATGCTGGTGCAGCCGGAGCCTCGTCACGACCTCGACAAGATGATCCTGCATCCAGAAGTGAAGACGGACATCCTTGCTGGCCTGCGCGCGCTGGAGATCCGCGCCGATCTGGACCGCATCTGGAATCTGAGCGCCATCCAACCGCAGGAAGGAAAGTGCATTTTGAACTTTTACGGCCCGCCCGGC
>JBIKIA010000614.1:0-3173 GCA_044361885.1 Prosthecobacter sp.
CTCGCCCATCTGCTGCCGGGCAGTCCATTCCAACCCAAGTCGGGACCACGCACCTGGGTGCCCATCACGACTGGCGGTGTCGGAGTTCCCGAGCCCATCAAGGATCTCGGCAGGATGGTCTCCAGCCATGAAGTCGCCGGGCGTGACCTCATCGCCTGCATCGAGCAAAATCGCACGCCGCTTTGCGATGGCGTGCAGGGCAAACACACAATCGAGGCCATCAGCGCCGTCTTTGAATCTCATCGTCTCGGCGGCAAGCGAGTGAACTTCCCGCTTCAGACGCGCGTGAATCCGCTCACTCTGCTATGACCCTACCACCCGCCCTTATCATCGAGAACGGCACGATCATTCTGCCGGATCGACTCATCGAGAATGCCAGCCTTGTATGCGAAGGCGGTCGAATCACCGCCCTTGGCAGACGCGTGAAGCGCCCTCTGGACGCGCAGATCATCGACGCACGCGGTGGCTACATCAGCCCTGGATTCATCGACATCCATGTTCACGGCGGAGCGGGGGCGGACTTCATGGATGGGAGTGCCGAAGCTGTGCGCACAGCTTTGAAAGCCCATGCCCGGCATGGCACCACGAGCATCTTTCCCACCACGACCACCGGCAGCCCGGAGCAGATCACCGCGATGCTCTCCACCTGCCGCGAAGTGCGCGATTCATGGGAGCCAAGGCAAGGCGCGCGCATCGCTGGTGTGCATGTCTATGGTCCCTACTTCGCCGAAGACAAAGTCGGCTGTCATTCCCAGTCAGGCCGCCGCGAGCCGAGTGCGGAGGAATATGCCGCTTGGTTCCGCGATGACCTCGTGCGCATCGCCACGTGTGCTGCGGAGTTGCCGGGAGCACTCGATTTCTATCGTGCTGCAAAGAAGAAACGCTGCCTCATCACCTGCGGACACTCGAATGCGAACTGGGCAGAGATGGCGCAGGCCTTTCGTGCCGGAATGCGGCATGTCGATCACTTCTGGTGCGCGATGAGCAGCGTCTCTTCATTGCGCAATCGCTTTGGCACGCCCATGCAGGCCAGCATGGAGCAGTTCGTGCTCGCCACAGCAGATATGAGCACGGAAGTCATCGCCGATGGCCTCCACCTCTCGCCAGAGCTTCTCGACTTCGCCTTCCGCATGAAAGGAGCGGCACGACTTTGTCTCGTTACCGATAGCAATCGTGCGCTCGACATGCCGCCCGGTCGCTATCGTTTTGGCTCGGCCAAAGATGGCTCATGGTTTGAGAGCGATGGTCTGGTTGGCCGCGCAGGTGGCAGCCTCGCCAGTGCCATCGTTGGTATGGATCACATGATGAGACACATGCACCGAAGTACCTCCGCCGCGTTGCCTGAAGCTGTCCGCATGGCCAGCCTCACTCCGGCGGAGCGCACCGGCATTGCCAGTCAGACAGGCAGTTTGGAGATTGGCAAACGAGCGGACGTGCTGGTGCTCAGTAAGCGGTTGGTAGTGAAGCGCGCCATCATTGGCGGTGTCGAGGTGGTGTGCTGATTACTCGCGCGGCTTCTTGTCCTCTCGCAGCGAGTCTTTGAGACTGATGAAATCGGACAGCAGGAAGATCACCGTGAAGAAGGCCAGGATCACCTCCATCATCGTCACGATTTTCGCCGGGATGGTCTGTGGTGTGACATCGCCAAAGCCGAAGAAAGAGAAGTTCAGCACGCTGAAGAAGAAGCACTCGAACAGAATCTCCCCCTGACCCCAGGTTTCCTGAAATGCGCTGAAGCTACCTTTGTCCGCCGTCTCCAGGCACCAGAAATCGAGTGCAAAGGAGAGGGTGATCTGTGCCATGTTCACACCCATCAGACCGAGGAAGCGGTGGTAAGGAATGTTGTGAGAGGTGGCGAGCAGAATGTGCTGTAGATTCTCGACGAAGAAGAAGGCTGTCTTCACCAGTGCCCACCCCATGACAAGCAGGCAGATGGAACGTCCAGACATCCATTGCTGCTGCACGGCCAGTTCGATTGCTGCCGCAACGGCGATGATGACGATGACCTCCGCCGTCTGACGGAACATTTGGGTCGGGAATGAAGGCTCGGAATTCATGCGCAGCCAGATAACCGACCTCGCCCCTGTATGGCAAGCCGGAACAAAGGCGCGGCCTCAGCCGAGCTGCTTCCACTGGATCTCGCCCACCTGATCCCCAAAGCGATCGATCTGCACCTCGGCCAGCCAGGCATCAAAGCCCAGGGGTGATGGCACGCGAACAGACGCTGTCGTGCTCCGTCTGGCTGAGCGCAGGCGCTGGGTTGGATGCCAGATGTGAGATCACATGCACGAGCATTTCATTGTCGGCACTGCGGCCTTCGAGGTCCTTCGTGCCATGACGCTGCGTTTGGTGATGGCAGCGGTAGCCATTGTCTGTGAGCCATTTCTCCACATTGCGCTCTCCATATTCGGCGATGTCGGTCGGTGTCAGCATATTGATGGTGGGGTTGAAAGTTCACTAAACTTTTGCCTGACCATCCGCTGGGGGGAGACGGATTAATGAGGTTTTATCGTTTCAGCCTCATCCTGACAATCATTCTCTTGGAGAGTTTACTCCCTCCAGCCCGTTGGATGGTCGGCATGATTCCACGCTGCATCGCTTTCGCTTTCATGATAGGTTCGGTACTCCACGCGGGCCCCAAGCCGAACATCCTCTTCATCGTCAGCGATGATCAGCGCCCGGACACGATCTACGCTCTGGGCAATGCGGTGATCGAGACGCCAAATCTCGACCGACTGGTCGCACGCGGCACAGCCTTCATGCGGGCGTATGCAGGCTATCCCATCTGCCACGTCAGCCGCGCTCAGATCTTGACCGGCACTCATGCTTTTAAAGCGCTGCCGGAATACCCTGGCGGTGCGATAGATCCCAAACTCGCCACCCTGGCCACCACCTTTCAAAACTCTGGCTACCACACCTGCTACAGCGGCAAATGGCACAACGACGGCCATCCCATGCAGCGCGGCTACACCACGACGAGCGGTCTTTACTCCAGCGGTGGTGGCAAAGGCATGACGCAGCCAGAGATCGACGAACGCGGACATCCGCTTACCGGTTATCGCGGCTGGACCTTCAAGGACGCCGAGAACAAACCCGAACTCGACAAAGGTCTCGGCCTTCAGCCCGACAACAGCAGACACATCGCCAATGGAGCTATTCATGCGATTCAGAAC
>JBIKIA010000124.1:0-10632 GCA_044361885.1 Prosthecobacter sp.
CACCAAGCCTGTCTCCATCTCCGATGCGAAGAAGGCCGGCTTCACCATCCTCGAAAAACGTTGCGATGGTAACTACGAGAAGCTCTAGCCGGAGTCTTTTCTTCCTTCCCTCATGCTCCTCCTCCTAGCCAACGCCTCCGACGATCTCGTCCGCGAATGGCATTTCACCGCCAGTGAACTGGGATGGCATGGCTTCATCGTTTTCGTCATCGTCCTGCTGAACGCCTTCTTCGTTGCTGCCGAGTTCGCCATCGTCAAAGTACGCGACAGCCAGCTCCAGGCCGCCCAGGAGGATGGTGTCAAAGGTGCGAAGTTTGCCCGCGAGGTCACCAAGGACCTCGACGCCTACCTCTCCGCTGGTCAGCTCGGCATCACGCTTACCAGCATCGCGCTCGGTATCTTTGGTGAGCCCTATGTGGCCGCCGTGATCCAACCTCTGCTTTTTAAAGCAGGCATCACCAGTGATGCCGTCGTCCACGGCGTATCTGTCGTCATCGCCTACGCCATCGTCACCTTTCTGCATGTCGTGCTCGGCGAGCAGACGCCGAAGGTCTTCGCCATCCGCAAGTCGCTGAAGACCGCTCTCATCATCGCGAGGCCGCTGCACATCTTCTACATGGTGCTGAAGCCCGCCATCTTCATACTCAATGGCAGTACCAACTTCGTGCTCAAGTATCTCTTCCGCATCGACGGCGTGTCCGAGCACGAAATCGCCCACAGTGAAGAGGAGCTGCGCCACATCGTGGCTGAAAGCCAGAGGTCCAAGGAAGTGACCGAGACGGAGAAGGACATCCTTTTGAACGCCCTCGGTCTCAATGACCGCTGTGTGCGTGACGTAATGACTCCGCGAAATGCCGTCATCTCACTCGATGTCGAAGACAGCTTCGAAACCAACCTCAAGCGCGCTGTCGAGCACAAGCACACCCGTTATCCGCTCGTCGAGGGACACCTCGACCAGAGCGTCGGCATGATCCATATCAAAGACCTGCTTGGTCTCGTCGGCCTGCCACAGGCGGACCTGCGGAAGATCAAACGCGAGCTGCCGATGGTCCCCGAACTCATGCCTATCGACAAACTGCTGCGCTTCTTCCTCGATAAGCATGCGCACGTCGCGCTTGCCGTGGATGAATACGGCGGCGCAGTCGGCATTGTCACGCTCGACAACGTGCTCGAAGAAATCGTTGGCGACATCCAGGACGAGTTTGACCACGATATCAGCGAGTTTCGCCGCATCAGCGAGGACAGCTTTGATGTGGATGGCACGCTCAACCTTTACGAACTTGCAGATCATGCTGGCATCGAGATCGAGAGCGACGACGTCACCACCATCGGCGGCTACGTCACCCATCTGCTCGGCCACCTGCCCAAGGTCGGAGAAAAAGTCACCATCGAAGACTACGAAGTCACCACGACCAAGGCGGATACACGCCGGGTGCAGCATCTCCGCTTCCGCCGCCGTACGCCCAAAGAGCAGGACGAGGCCAGACGCGCTGAGGAAGAGGCGGACTCATGAACAAAGTCTTTGCCGCGCAAGGTTTTCAGTATCATTCAGGCTTCCCAAACGTTCCTTCACTCTCGTGAATCCCCCACCCAAAAAATCCAACATGACCTGGCTTACTTTTGCCCTCCTCACTGTGCTCTCCTGGGGCGTCTATGGCGTCATCCTCCACAAAGGCCGCGGTTACATGCCGATGGGGCCTGAGACACCTCATGCAGGGTTAAAAGCCTTCCTCTTCGTCTGCATCGCCTATGCTCTCATCGGCCTCGTCTCCGCGCTCGTGCTGAAGATGCGTGGCAGTGACTGGAGCTTTACCTCCACGGGTATCTCCTGGAGCCTCGTCGCTGGTATCGCTGGTGCGCTTGGTGCCCTGACTCTCGTGCTCGCCCTCGGTGCTGCTGCTCCCATTTATAAAGGCGCAGCCGCTGCGGCTGTCATGCCCATCGTCTTCGCCGGAGCGCCGGTGGTGAATACAATCACCGCCATGATCATTCATCCGCCCGAAGGTGGCTTGAAATCGCTTCCTCTGCCGTTCATCGCAGGTTGCCTTCTCGCCGTCGGTGGTGCCTTCCTCGTTGCCAAATACGCCCCATCAAACACGGGCGGAGCCGCTCCGGCTGCCAAAGTGGGCGCGAAGCACTAACCCTGCGGCACCGGTGCACCCCGGTAAATCCCGTCGAACCAGCCATTGCCGACGTAAGGCCTCGCTTCTTCGCTTTCGATGCGCAGGTAGCGGCCCATCTTGGTGAGTTTGAATTTCGCGGGCTTGTTCTTCACCGTCGCTTCGGCATCGCTGAAGGTGAACTCGGCTGTCAGTTCACCGCCTTTGCCTGTCTTGATTTGTTCTGGCTGGGCTGTGGCATCCACGGTCGAGGCTTCCTGCCCTTCTTCACGAGCTGAACTCAAGCTCACACGCAGTTTGCCATCTCGTCCCATCCGCAGACTCGCATGACCTCCGCCGAGATCATCATACTCGCCATCCCAGCCGAGGCCGGTTTTCGGATCCGGCATTCCCTCAATGAAGTAGTAACCGCGCGCCGTTGCCTGGGCCATCTTGAACCAATGTGCCGCTGTCGGATCAGCAGGCTTGGTGGGAGGAAAACGCGTATCCGTCTTGGCTTCGGCAGGCGCTGGTGGCATCGTCACCACGAGCCACTTCTGGCGCAGATCCGGCCACTGATCCTTCCATAGGCTCAACGCTGCCCGATCCGTCGTCGCCCAGTTCTTCGTAGCATTCTTCAGCGCGTTGACGAGACGATCATTCGCCGCCTGAAACTCCTTTTTTGCGAGCTGCAGCAGCTTCGCTTCGCTAGCGCGTTTGTACACGCCGTTGATGCCCGCATCCTGGGGCTCCTTCTGGCCTTCTTTATACCCGATCTCCACCTTCGACTCACTGATCTCGGCCATGAAGAAGGTTCCCCTGTCCTCCCCTTCCCCGGCGATGCGGGCAAAGGGCAGCAGCTTGTCCTTACGCACGCCATTTCCCACCCAGGTGCCCATCGCTCCTGGATCACTGGCGGGGCGGACAGTCACCTTGGTATTCCCAAAGTCTGCCTTCTCCAGCTTCAGATGGCGCATCGTTGTCTCGTCAAAGTAGGTCGCCTTATCGGAAACCTGCGCCAAGAGACAGGATGAAGCCGCGAATGCGGCGAAAAGAAGGACGTGTAGCTTCATGAGAAGATCTTAACCTACCAGCGCCGAGATCGGTTTGCCACGACGAGCACCATTGCCGCCGTGAATGTTAAAATTTCCTGCAGCTCCCGCAGAGACGAGATCATCCTGCCGGATACCAAGCAGGGCGCCGATGGTGGAATGAAAGTCGAGCACGCTCACAGGATTTTCTTCGACGCGAGTGGCCGTTGCATCCGTTTTTCCCCAGGCCTGACCGCCACGGACTTTACCACCCGCGATGAAGCTGGAAAAGGCGATGGGATGATGGTCTCGCCCACTATCATTGATCTTGGGTGTGCGACCAAACTCGGTCGTGAGCACCACAAGCGTGCGCTTCAGCAGGCCGCTCTCTTCGAGATCCGTGAGCAAAGCACTCAGTGCTTGATCGAGCCGGGTGCAGAGGCCTTCGACCTTGTTGAAGTTGTCATCGTGAGTGTCCCAGCCGCCGAGTTCGACCTCGACGAACTTCGTCCCACGCTCGATGAGACGCCGCGCGAGCAGCACTCCGCGACCAAAGTAGTCGTTGCCATAAGCTTCAAGCATCTGGCCCTTTTCCTGGGTGAGATCAAAGGCATCGAGATCCTTGCTCGTCATCAGTTTGAGCGCATCCGCATAGACATCGACATGCGCCTTCACGTCATCCGTTGGATAGCGATTGAAAAAACTCTGGTTCAGCCGGTCGGCGAGAGTTGTGCGGCGGCGTAGCGCTGTCATCGAGTCGCCATTCTGGAGTCGGGTGTGTTCGAGTCCTTTGTTCGGATCGAGCACTGGCACAGGGGCATAGCGTGCATCCAGGAAACCACTGCTCGGATGTCCCGCGAGGCCACCGAGACGAATGTAAGGCGGCAAGGTTGAGTGGCCTTCCACGACCTGCCGGGCGACCCATGAACCCAGCGCTGGATGGCGAATGGAGCCGGAGGTTTCGAAGCCTGTCATGACCTTGTAAGCGCCCTCTTCATGTGCGCCCTGCGTGTGAGTCATGGATCTCACGACGGCCATCTTCGGCGCATGATCCGCCAGCTTTGGCAGGTAGTGAGAGAATTGCAGACCATCCGCCTTCGTCTTGATCGTGCGCACCGGACCTTGGTAGCCGGAGGGCGCATCCGGCTTTGTATCAAAGGTGTCCATGTGACTCATGCCACCGCGCATGTAGAGGTAAATCACATGCTTCGCAGGCAGCTCAAGATTGCCCGAACCGGAGGCGGGCTCGTCTTTGCCAAACAACGGCGCAAGTCCGCTGGAGGGCACGAGGCTCACGCCGAGGCAGGTTTGCGCGAGACGCTGCACGAAGGCACGGCGACTGAGTTCATCGAGGCGCAGAAGTTCGTTTTTCATGATGGGGGAGGCTGGGGATTATTTCTGGAAGGCAAACTCGGCGGTGGAGAGCAGCGTTCTCGCGAGAGTCTTTGGATTGCGTGACTCACCGAGGATCTCGATGCAGGCATCGAGTTCGGCTTTCTCAGGCTCACGCGTGAGGATGGCTAGGAAGGCAGAGCGCGCGACCTCCCGCGCACTGGAGGAGCGGCGCAGGCTGACATTCAGCGGGCTACCCGAGCGGGCCACATGATCAAAGAAGTCACTGTTCAGCATGAGCAGCGCCTGCGGCACCGTGGTGGCGCTCCAGTTGTCGTTGATGAAGTCACGATTTCCTTGTCCAAACAAACGCAGGAAATGCCCCGAGGGTGTGGGTTGCGGAAGCTCGGAAGCGCGCTCGAAGCCACCGCCGGCAAACTCCTGCGCCATCTCGCCTCGTAACCTCGCACGGCGTTGCTCGGCCTCCATCGCGCGTTGTTCATCGGTGGCCATCTTGCGGGCCACCGTGGTGACTTCACTGGCCTTTGTAGCACTCACGGCTTTCTCCAGTTCCTTGATGCCAGGAGGATCGAAGTCGAGCTGATCATCGAGACCTTCGACCGCCAGTGTCATCATGGAATCCCACACTTGTTCAGCCAGGAGGCGACGCAGGATGGGGCCGGCGAATGCGTAGCTCTGCACTTCCCCGGCATCCGTAGGCAGTGTGCTGGATTCATTTCGATAAGCCTGCGTCAGGCAAAAGATGCGCAGGATCTGGCGCAGGTCGTAGCGTGACTCCCCCACGACATGAGCAAGGTATTGCGCCAGATCAGGATTCGTACAATCGGCGATCTCGCGCACCTGCTCCGGCGATCCGGCGAAGGGCAGCCCGAAGAGTTTTTCCCAAAGCCGGTTCGCCAGTGCGAGTGAGAAACGTGTGTTCTCTGGGGCGGTGATCCAGTCAGCCAGAGTATCCGCACCGCGTGCCCCTTGTTTGGGCGGAGTTCCGTAAAGCACCGCTGCAGGGAGTACATCACCGGGCTTGGCATCCGGGTATTGATAATCCTCCGGCAGCTTCGCAGGCTGACTTTCTCCGTTCATCACTCCTGCCCCACCAGCAGAACGCTGGAGCGCCTCCAAGGCACGGCTGATGCGCTCGTAGTTTGCCCGCCGCTCAGGGTCGATGCGGTTCATCGCCAGGGTATCGTAGCGCTCCACGGCCTTGCGGATTTCTTCGGACTCGACCTGGCCCACCTTGCTGTCCTCGCTGCCCATCTTGATGCCGGAAGTCCAGGCCATGAACTGGTGGTAGTCCTTCCGCGTCCATTTGTCATAAGGATGGTCGTGGCATTGAGCGCAGGAGATTTGCAGCCCAAGAAAAAGGCTGGCAGTGCTCTCGATGTTCGCCGCCCGGTTCGCGCCATCGCGCAGGTAATAGCCGGAGGCTGGGGCGCGCCATCCGTAGCCTTCCGGGCTGAGCAGCTCACGCGCCCACTGATCGTAGGGTTTGTTATCCCGAACGCTCTGTTTGATCCAGGCGAGATAAAAGGAGCCCTTCACGTCGCCATCGAGCTGGTCGCGGGCACGGAGCAGGGCAGCCCAGTAGTTGAACATGTGGCTGACGTGCCCGTTCGAGGCGAGCAGTCGGTCAATGAGGTGCGCGTGCCGCTCCGGCGACTTGTCGGCGAGAAAGGCCTGCGTCTCCGTCGTCGTCGGGATGCGGCCCACGAGATCGAGATGGATGCGCCGGACAAAAGTGAGGTCCGAAGCCGCAGTACGAGGCTTTTGACCACGCTTTTCGAGATCAGCGAGGATGAGCGCATCAATGCGTCGTGCCGTGGCAGCGGCATCGGCGGCATTCACGGGTTCGTTCTCTGTGGAGATCTTCACCTCACGGGCACGCTCGGAGGTCCAGTCTCCGAAGTCCGCGCCCTCTTCGATCCAGCGATGGATCAAGCCCGTCTCCTGCGGTGTCAGCGGCGTGCCTTCGCCATCGGGTGGCATGGCGTCCTCGTGATCCCGCGGCAGGGTGATGCTGCGGATGAGAGAGCTTTTGTCCGGCTTGTGCGGGAAGACGAGATTGTCCGTGCGGCTCTTGTCGCGGATGGCGGCGAGGTCATCGAGGCGGATGTCACCCTTCGGCTTCTTTTGTTCGCTGCTGTGGCACTCGAAGCAGGCTTTCTTCAGCAGCGGCAGCACCTGGCTCTCGAAGTGAACCTGACCTTGCACCGTCATGGCGGCATCACTGGGCACATCAGGCGTGGGTTTCGAGGCGAGCCGCACGGGCGTCACACGGCTCTCTGCCATCGCAGGCGTTGTTGTCACAGCCGGTTTCGGCATGGGGGGCGATGCATGTGCAGGCTTCTTCGTTTCCTGAACGACGAGAGGCTGGCTCGGGGGGGCTGGAAACTTCGATGGCGCAGGAACAGGCGGCGGAGTCGGAACAGATGACGGCGAGCTTTGAACCATGACGGGCTCCGGCAATGCATCAGGCACCACAACGGGGCTTTCGGGCGCAGGCCGGGACTTCGCCTGATGCTGCGCGACGATGTCCTCCAGTCCTGCCTGACTCACCATGTCCGGCCACGCGAGGCTGCCGACCAGCGCGCCGAGTATCACCGCCGCTGCCGCCTGCCACAAGCGTGGAGCCACAGCCTGCCAGCGTGCGAGTGGGCCGCCGAGGCGCTGCCGTGCACGACGTCGATGACCGATGGTCGCCAGCTCGATGTCCTGGCTCAGTGATTCGACACTTCGAGTTTCTGCGCTGGCAAGGATGGCATCTTGAAGCCGCTGGCCCTTCGCCGCAGGCTCCAAGGCAACGCGCAGCAGTGCATCCATCTCGATCTGGCGACGGAGATCGGCTAGGGCGGATTCGTCCTTGAGCAGGGCTTCCCAGGCTTCATCGGGAAGCTGGTCGTTCAAAGCCTGATCAATGCGGTCTTCGGGTTTCATGAGACTACGGGTTGAGTTTCGATGCAGTCGCGGAGCTGCTGGCGCACACGCATGAGCAGTGTGCGGATGGCCAGGGCACTGCGACCCGTGCGACGGGCGATTTCATCACTGCTGAGTTCGTGCTCGTAGCGCAGATCCAGTACTTCACGCTGCGTGTGGCGGAGTTTTTCCAGGCAATGACGGAGCTGATCCGCACGGTGATTTTCCACCGGCGCCTCCGTATTCGAGATGGCCAGTTCGACCCTCAGGTGTTCGAGATAGCGCTCCTGTTTCGCCGACTCCCTCGCATAGGCTTTCAGGCGATCACGCAGCAGGTTGTGAGCAATGCTGCGAATCCACGGCTGAAGCGATCCTTCACGGAAGTCCTCTAGATGCTGGTAGGCAAAAACAAAGGCATCATGCGCCACCTCATCAATCAGATCTGGCACTGGCGCACGGAGCGCTAGATAGGTCCGTAGTGGTTGGAGGTGCCGGGTTAGCAAAGTGCGGAAGGCACCATCATATCCGTCGAGCACCTGACGGGCGAGAGTCTCGTCGGAAGTAGGTTCTGATGGCATGGAGTCGGGCATTCAGAGCAGTTATGGACGGCTAGATCGCTGCTGTGGCAGAAAAAAACTTCGGAGCTGCAAAAAAGCCGCGTATAAGGGTTCGCACATGCTTCCCCCCAGCCGACTTATTGTCCTATTTTCCGTCCTGAATCTCGCCTCCTGCATTACTCAGCCAACTGCCCCAGAGCCACCGGAACTCACTCGCAGCAGTGAGGAACTCCGCCAGAAGTCGAAGGCGACTCGCAGCCTGGGTACGGTTGAACTTTTTGCAGATGCCATCCGAAGCAGTCAGGACGAGAAGGGACGCAGCTTTCACCTCGCGTCTGGAAGCGCCCAGCTCATCAAAAAAAGCGTCCCAGCCATCTCCGCCAAAGCGCCCGAGATCCTGCTGAATCCTGACTATGCCGAGCTTCGTGGACGTTCCGTGGTGAAAAAGGAGGACCAACTTTTCTTCGGCGACTCCGATGCCAGCAAGATCATCATCGACGGCGTGCAACTCCGCTTTGAAGGCCCCCATTCCGTGAAGCGCATCGGTCCGGCAAAGGCAGCAGCCAAAGTGATCGAAGAGACCGAAGAAGAAGAGGTGACTGCCAAACCAGCCCCTGCTCCAGAACCGCAAGTCGAAGCAAAGCCCAAACCCAAGCCAGTCAGCAAGCCGAAGCCAAAACCAGTCACTAAACCAGCTCCAGCCAAGCCCGCACCAGTTACAAAGCCGACCCCAGTGGACCGGGCGAAGCTCCTGCAACTAATGCGCGAGCCAGAGTGATTTCGATCACCTCCCCGCCACGCCGCCTTTGATCTCCTTCGCATCCGTGCGCAGCACTTCCCCAGTTGGTATCTAGCACTTGACCACAAGGCAGGCCTGGTCGCAGAATCCCAAAAGGATTCACAGAATGGTTGAGTCTATTTAAGGGTGCCAATTGGTTGCCTGGAATTCTCTCATCAATACTTCAGCCAAGCATGCGCCAGACATCATTCCTCCATCCGTCTGCCAGCCGATACTCCGCAGCTTGCCGCCTTCGTACGAGCTTCATTCTGCTAGCCGTCATCGTCGCCGCCTTTGCTAGGCATGCCCAGGCTCAAACACCACCTGAGGGCGCGGACAAATCCTTCAGCGTGCGGTCGAATAGCACTACCACATTCACGACTGCCGATTGGGGTTTCAGCGATGCAGACGTGCCGCCGCACACCTTCTACGCTGTTGAAATAACCTCCCTGCCCGCCGTCGGCACCCTGAAAGTGAATGATGTGAATGTCACCCTTGGGCAGGTCGTGTCTGTTCAGCCCGACGCGCCTGGTGTGATGTGGACGGCGAGTCAGAGCAACCGTTCCTGGTATTCCATCACCTCCTCAGCCGATGGCAGCAAGCTCGCCGCCGTGGGGATTGGAACTCAAATCTACACCTCCACCAACTCCGGTGAAACCTGGACGGCGCAGGAGAGCAGTCGTGGCTGGCTCTCCATCACCTCCTCAGCCGATGGTAGCAAACTCGCCGCTGTAGCGCTTGGAGGTCAAATCTACACCTCCACGAACTCAGGTGAGACTTGGACGGCGAGAGATAGCAATCGCAACTGGTATTCCATCACTTCCTCAGCCGATGGTAGCAAGCTCGCCGCCGTGGTGCTTGGAGGTCAAATCTACACCTCCACGAACTCAGGTGTGACCTGGACGGCGCGAGCGAGCTATCAGGGCTGGCGTTCCATCACCTCCTCAGCCGATGGCAGCAAGCTTGCCGCTGTTGCAGGTGGAGGTCAAATCTACACCTCCACGAATTCCGGCGTGGACTGGACAGCGAGGGAGCGACAACGCGGGTGGAGATCCGTCACGTCCTCAGCCGATGGCAGCAAGCTCGCTGCTGTGACAGAACAGGGCCAAATCTACACCTCCACGGATTCTGGTGAGACCTGGACAGCGAGGGAGAGTAAGCGCGCCTGGAGTTCCATCACCTCCTCATCTGACGGTAACAAGCTCGCCGCTGTTGCAGGTGGAGGTCAAATCTACACATCCACGGATTCTGGAGTGACTTGGACGGCGAGGGAGAGCAGTCGCTACTGGAAGTCCATCACCTCCTCAGCGGATGGCAGCAAGCTCGCCGCCGTAGCAGATGGAGGCCAAATATACACATCCATTCCTCCAGCCCCTGTCCTGACTTATGCGGCGCCGACAAGTCCTTACACAGCCAGTTTCAGCTTCCGGGTCCAGGACTCTGCGAATACGGACAATCTAGATCCAAGCCCTAACACGCTGACCTTTAAAATTGAAAACGCCCCGCTCATCATCGAGCCCACGAGTGCATCTATCACAGCCACGACTGCCACTCTCGGCGCTAATGTCACGAGTGGTGGAGACTTCGACATCACTGAGCGTGGTGTGGTTTACAGCCTCAGCCATACGAATGAGGACCCAGTGATCGGAGGTTCGGGCGTGAATCAAGTCATTGTCACTGGCACTACTGGCGTCTTCATCGCTGGCATCACCAGTCTCACACGCGATACCAGCTACAGCTTCAAAGCTTATGCTACCAACAGCATCGGCACCACCTACACGAGTGTGGCCACCTTTACCACGCGAGCCACACCACCCGAGGGTGTGGACAAGACATTCAGCGTGCAGTCTCACGGCATTACGACTTTCGAATCCACAGATTGGGGCTTCACAGATACAGACGCT
>JBIKIA010000345.1:0-5374 GCA_044361885.1 Prosthecobacter sp.
CGGCGGGGCTGTTTGATTATCTGACGGACCGTCTCTTTGTGCATCTGCTGCGCTTGCTGATGAAGGTGACACGTCCCGGCGGCGAGGTGGTGGTGGGGAACTTCTCCGACTTCAATCCGAGCCGCGATTACATGGAATACTTCGGCCACTGGAACCTGCGCCATCGCAGCCGCGAGACACTGATGGCGCTCGCCATCGAGGCAGGAGCGACGCAGGATCAGGTGCAGATTTTATGGGAACCGGAAGGGGTGAACTACTTCCTGCACATTCTCAGGTAGCCGACCTTCAGCGGCTAAGATCGCCCTGGCACAGCACGCGGAAGCCCGCGCGATTCAGCACGTCGGAGGCGATGTCTGTATCATCGCAGTGGATGGCGAGGAGCGGGAAGGTCTTTGGGCGCACGATGAGCGAGTAACAGAACTCAATGTTCAACTCAGCAGCCAGCAGGGTGGAAAGGCAGTCCGTGAGGCGCTGGCGGGCTTCATTCATCTCGACGACGACGATTTTGCACTCGGCAAAGGGGATGCCGCGCTCGATGAAAAGCATCCCTGCGCTTTCGGGGTCATTCAGGATGAGGCGGACGAGCGTCATCTCCGTGGTGTCCTGCATGGAGATGCCGAGGATCTCGATGCTGTTGTCCTGAAGCAGCTTCGTCAGCGCCATAAGGGAGCCGACGCGGTTCTGAAGGAAGACCGAAAGTTGCCGGATCGCCGTGCCTTCAGGGGCGCGGACAGGTGCTTCTTGAAGTGCTGAGTTCTCCATGGCGGCTACTTTGCCTCATGAGAGCTGATTCGCAAGCTGGGTGGCAGAATGTCATCTCCCAAGCCAGCGCAGTACCCACTCAGGCGGAGGCGCGTCTGTGCCCGTCCCGAAGAAGAAGCGGCACAGGTGGAAGAACAGAGGCGCGGCGAAGCAGAGTGAATCGATGCGGTCCATGAACCCGCCATGACCGGCGATGGAGGCACCCCAGTCCTTCGCGCCGAGGTCGCGCTTGATGGCGGACATCACGAGTCCGCCAAAGAAGCCTGCAAGGCAGATCAGTAGCGCCATCAGCGCCGCCTGCCATGGCGTGAAGGGCGTGGCCCACCAAAGGCAGGTGCTGATGGCCACCGTGCTGCCAATGCCGCCGAGCGTGCCTTCGAGCGTCTTGTTGGGGCTCACATGCGGAGCCACGGGGCGCTTCCCGCAGGTCTTTCCCCACACATACTGCATGACATCGCTGAGCTGCACGGTGAGCACGAAGAAGAAGAGAAGCTTCGCATTTTGCCCGGCATAATCTTTGAGCGGGAGCGAAAGCAGCATGGGCATGTGACTCACGGCATAAACGCAGACCAGCAGCGCCCATTGAATCTTCGAGGTGCTGATCAGGAAGTCACGGGTCTCGCCTGTGAGCACGCGACGGAAAGGAATAAAGACAAAGGCATAGACTGGAATGAAAATGGTGAAGAGCCCATACCAGCGAATGCCGACGAGGAAGTAGTGCAGTGGCAGGATGATGAAGAAGGCCCAGAACAGCACAGCGTGGTCGGCGCGGTCTGTTTTGTTCAGCGTGATGAACTCGCGCATCGCTAGGAAGGAGATGCTGGCAAAGAGCACGGTGGTGAAGTTCGGCCCCATCAGCAGTGTCGCAGAAAACACACCCACCATCACCCACCACGAACGCGTGCGGGCGTTCATGTTGGCGATGGTCTTCTTCGCTCCCTCGCTCTTGGCTGCCTTTGCCAGAACAGCTCCGAGGATGGATGCCACGACGAGGATGCCGCCGACGATGGCGAACAGGAGTTTGGTTTCGGAGTCCATTAGTGATCAAGGGTGGAGCATCGCTTCACGAGCGCGTTCGAGGAAGGCCTGCTTGGCTTCGGTTTCATCAAAGCGTATCGGCTCGCGGAAGTGCGCCTGAGCGATGATCGGCACGGGCAGAAGCGTGCCTTTCGGCAGCACGCGGGCGAGGTTATCCAGATACACCGGCACGAGAGGAAGCTGCGGGAAACGTCGCGAGAGATGGTAGAGGCCGGATTTGAAGACGCCGACCTGCCCATCACTGTGGCGCGTGCCTTCGGGGAAGATGAGGATTGAGCGCCCGCTTTCCAGACAGGTGGCAAGACGGTCGAGCGGGTTGTTATCTCGTGTGATGCCTTCGCGAGGGATGAGCACCGCCTGAAACACTTCCTTTGCCACCCATCGGCGCATGGTGGAGGCGTTCCAGTAATCCTCTGCGGCAGCGGGTGATGTCTTCACGCGCATCTCACACGGCAGAGCAGACCAGATGACGAGGGTATCGAGATGACTCGTATGGTTCGCGTAATAGATCGCGGGTCCATTGCCATGAGGTGCAGAGGTGAGTCGTCTGACGCCTGTGAAAAGGCGTGTAGCAGCAGCAATGGCGCGGCTTGTGATCATGGAGGGCATGTTGGTGTGTCGCTCCACTAAGCGGCAAGCACAATCTATGCATGGGCGGCGGGCTTCGTGAATGCTTGCGAAGTCTTCTGAAAATCAGCTTGCGAGTATGTGGGGGAGACAGCACTATCGCGCCCCGCTGCCCCGACCGGCAGCAGTTATCAGTGAGGACAGATGCCAGAGTGGTCGATCGGGTACGCCTGGAAAGCGTATGAACGGTTAAACGTTCCGAGGGTTCGAATCCCTCTCTGTCCGCCACTTCTCGAGTTGGACTTTGCTTCAAGGTGGCACGCCAACAGCTTCTCAAGGCTGCATGTAATGAAGGTTTTGCTATTTGTTGTTCATCGTCTCGTCTGCACTATCTTACGATATGACTGTCCACTTCGATCATCTCCCAGGACTCACCGCGACTGTGGATGATGTGTCCTACGATCCCACCCGACCCGCGCCTCCGGATCGTCCGCATCCATTCGTGTATCATGTGTCGATTCACAATGGATCGGCAGAGACGGTGAATATCTTTGGTCGCAAATGGATCGTGCGAGATACCGATGGCGACACACTCGTGGTCGAAGGCGATGGTGTCGTTGGCCAGTTTCCCAAGCTCGAACCCGGTCAGACCTTCAGCTACAATTCATATCATGTGATCAAAGCAGAGAGCACTGCGACAGGTTCATTCTTCGGTACCACCACTCATGGTCGTCCGGTGTTTGTTCGCATCCCACGTTTTGAAATGCATCCGCCGATGATGGCGTGAATCATTTCATGAAGTGATGCCGGCATCGCCATGAAACAAAAGACCCTCTGGCGGTGAAACCAGAGGGTCTGTTAGCGATCCAGCAACCAACAACAGTGAGGACCGATGGCACGAAAGTGAGAGCTAATGAAGCTGCATCTCCGTGGCCCATTCGAGAAACGGCTCGTCTGGACGGGCGGAGAGTAAAAACTTTTGTGGCCCCCGTCAACCAATGGGGTCGTTTTTTGCAAAAAGAGGAGGTTTTCTCATTAATGAGTTCCTTCTTTCGGGGTAAAAGTGTGATAATTTTAGAAGAAAGTGCCTTGACACGGTTGTGGATAAATTGCTGTTCATGTGAATAAACCCAACAACTGGGGCCCTACATCACCCGCCAAAGCGACCCTTCTCGCCGAAAGATGCTCTCTTGGCAGCCCGTTTTGCCCTGACTACCCCCCGTTTACCTCGAATCGCGTGATTTCTGTCATGCCGACAAAGGCGTTGAAGTGGCTTCGGCTGCATGGACGGTGTAGTCCTCAGTCCCCTACTCAACCCCATGGAATCTTCATTCACTTCGCGCCGAGTCACCCTCCTGGCTGCAGCGCTCCTCGCATCAGGAAGTTTTGCTAATGCCAATGACTGGACCAACTGGCGAGGCCCATTGCAGAACGGCGTCAGTTTGGAGCGCTACACTGGTGCCGGTAAACTGACCGACGCTCCCGCCTGGACCTACGATGCCCGCAGCCGCGGTGCTCCAGTCGTGGTCGATGGAAAAGTCGTCCTCTGGGGCTATCGAGGTGAAACCACTGACCTCATCGAGATCCTGACAGTCCTGGATGCAAAGACAGGCAAGAAGCTATGGGAAGTGGAGATCGCCGACTACCTCTCCGACTCCATTTATAATAGGTATTCGATTGGCGCCCCGACTGTGGACCCTGAGACAAAGCGCATCTACCTCGTCAGCAATGCGGGCCGCTTTGTCTGCTATGAACTCGACGGCAAGAAAGTCTTCGAGATGCCTCTCATGGAAGATCTCGGTCGTATGACCTTCCCGAACTCCCGCGTGGGCAGTCCGATCATCGAAGGCGATCTCGTCATCATCCACTTCATCTTCTCGAACTGGGGTGCCGACGGTCCTGCTGCCGACCGCGTCTATGGTTTTGACAAAAAGACTGGCGAACTCGTCTGGTGGAGCCTGCCAGGCGTGAGCCCACCAGTGGATTCATCCTTCTCCACACCCGTCGTGGAAACTCGTGATGGCAAACGCTTGATGTATTTCACCACCGGCTGCGGCAATCTCGTGTGCGTCAACGCCCGCAGCGGCAAGCCTTACTGGAGAATGCCACTTTGCAAAAACGGCATGAACCCCAGCGTCGTGATTCACAAAGGCAACGTTATCGCCATCCATGGTGATGAGAACATCGACACCTCGGAAAAAGGCCGCATGTCAGCCATCAAGCTGCCAGAAAAGCTCGTCGCCGCTGCCCCTGGCACTGAAACAACCGTGCTCGAAGCCAGCGCTGAAGCTTGGCGGAATCCCATTGGCGCTACCAGCAGTTCGCCTGTCCTTGTCGGCGACATTCTTTATCAACTGACCGACGGCGGCGAACTCTACGCCATCGACGCCAATACCGGTAAGGACCTCTGGAAGAAGAAGCTCAGCAACGCCAACCTGCATTCCTCTCCTCTCTATGTTGATGGCCTGCTCTATTGTCCGATGATGGAAGGCAAACTCGTCGTCGTGAAACCCGGCGCGACCGATGCGGAAATCGTTCAGGAGATCAAACTCGATGGCGGCAACTCTGCCCAATGCCTCGGCGCTCCAGTCGTTTGTGATGGCACTCTCTATGTGACCACCACCGAGAAGTTCTACGCCTTCCCAATCCCAAACAGCGGCATCAAGGTCGATCCTGCACCGGTCGCTGTAATTCCTGCTGCAGGTAAAGCCGTGGCTCTTCAGATCATCCCTGCGGAAACCGTCATCATGCGAGGCAACAAGCAGGCCTTCCGCATCCGCAGCGTCGATGCCAATGGCATGGTCGTCAGCGACAAAGTCCAAGGTGTGAAGTGGGCAAGCTTCATCCCGCCGACCGCCAAGGTGAAGGCCACCATGGACGCCAGCTTCAACGATGCCGGTGAACTCGTCGTCGCCGCCGATGCCAAGATCAGTGCTGGTGCCTGGAAAGCCACCTCCGCCGATGGTTTGACCGGCACCATCCGTGGTCGCGGTCTCAAAGGTCTGCC
>JBIKIA010000357.1:0-5242 GCA_044361885.1 Prosthecobacter sp.
GCCGATCACCGAAGACTTCGAAGGCTACAACCTCACCGAAGAGTTCCCCGCCGACCCCGCCAACCCCGCCTACAAATTTGCTTACCCGCCGCTCCCATGGATCGGAGCACGCTTCAAATTCCAGGTCATGGAAAAGGATGGCAACAAGGTCTTCGGCAAGAGCTTCGACCGCCTCCTTTTCCAGCGCGGCACCGTCTTCGTCGCCCCGTCCACGCTTTCAAACTATACCATGCAGGCCGATGTGATGACCGACGGCAATGCCCGCTCGAAAGCCGACCTCGGCCTCATCAATCAGCGCTACCTCATCTGCCTGCGTGGCAATGCAGGCAAGCTTGAGATCAGCTCCAATCTTGAGCGTCTCGCTCAGACAGCCGTCTTCAAAGTCAGCGCAAACACTTGGTACACGCTCAAAACCCGTGTCGATGTCGCCGCCGATGGCAGCGGAGTGGTGAAGGGCAAAATTTGGGCCAAAGCTCAGCCGGAACCTGAAGCCTGGACAATCGAAGCCAAGGTCGCCAAAGCTCACACCCAAGGCAGCCCCGGCATCTTCGGCTTCACGCCGATGAACCAGAAGCGCGTCTTCCTCGACAATCTCAGCATCACCGAGAACAAGTAACTTTAGCTCCAGCCTTTTCCAATGAAGCCAAAAAACACCCTCCTCCTCGCGCTGCTCAGCGCAGCTTCCATCCATGCAGCCGATTTGCCCGAATGGGGCGGCGGCCAAAGCCGAAACATGGTGTCTCCTGAAAAGGGGCTGCCCATGGACATCGACCCCGGTAAGAAATACGGCCCCAAAGCCGCGCCGAAGATCGCAGGTCGTCTCCGTCCAAACGCCGAAGAAGCCAACAAAGGCCCCGGCGCGGAAGACATCGACATGTCCACCACTAAGAATTGCCTCTGGGTGGCCAAACTTGGCTCCCAGACCTACGGCACGCCCATGGTCGCCAGCGGTCAGGTCTATGTCGGCACGAACAACGAATCTCCGCGCAACGACAAGCACATTGGCGACCGCGGCATCGTCATGGTCTTCGATGAATACACCGGCCAGTTCAAATGGCAGATGGTTTCCCCAAAGATGGGTTCCGGCAAAGTGAACGACTGGGAATACCTCGGCGTCTGCGCCAGCCCTAGCATCGTCGGTGACAAAGCCTACGTCCCCGGCAACCGCTGCCAGATCATCTGCATGGACGTCAACGGCATGTCCAATGGCAACCAAGGGATGCAGGACGAAGCCGCCTTCATGGCCGCCCCTGACAAAGACGGTAAACCCGTCCCTGTCGAGCCCGGTAAAACCGATGCCGACATCCTCTGGGTGTATGATATGTACAAAGAACTCGGCGTCTTCCAGCACAACGCCACCGCTGGCTACCCGCTCATTGTCGATGGCAAGCTCTTTGCCCCCACCTGCAATGGTGTGGACTGGACCCATACCAACATCCCCGCTCCCCAAGCCCCCAGCTTCATCATGCTGGATGCCAATGACGGCACGCTTCTTGGTGAGATGGATCACGTTGCCTCCGAGCGCGTCCTCCATTGCTCCTGGTCCAGCCCCACGCTCGGCTTGGTCGATGGAAAAAAACAGATCATCTTCGGTGCTGGCGACGGCTGGGTTTACTCCATGGCCACCGAGACCGAGAAGAAGGACGACTTCGACATCCTCAAAGAATTCTGGCGCTACGACGCCAACCCACCCGAGTATCGCAAGAACTCCGCTGGCGAGCCCATCAAGTATGTCGAATACGACGGCCCGAGCGAAATCATCGGCACCACTGTCTTCCATGATGGCCTCGTCTATGTGAACATCGGCCAGGACCCCGAGCACGGCGAAGGCGTCGGCATGTTGAGCTGCATTGATCCCAAGCAAACCGGCGACCTCTCCGGCAAAGCCCTCTGGACCTTCAAAGGCATCGAGCGCTCCATCTCCACCCCAGCGGTGAAAGACGGCCTCGTCTATACCGCCGACTACACCGGCCGTGTCTTCTGCCTCGATGCTAAGACCGGCAAAGAATACTGGAAGTTTGACACCAAAGGCCACATCTGGGCCAGCCCCCTCGTCGCGGACGGAAAAGTCTGGATCGGCAACGAAGAAGGCGAACTCTTCATCCTCGCCGAAGGCAAGGAACTCAAAGAACTCAAGACCATCGAGTTCCCATCCCCTCTGCTCAGCAGCGTCGTTGCCGCCAACGGTTGCATCTACATCACCACCCACACGCATCTCTACTGCTTCAAAGAAGGTGCCAAGCCTGTCGCAGGCGCGGAGTGATTATTCCAAAGCAACTCTAGAGTTCATTCGCGGGCCGGGATTCATTTCCCGGCCCGTTTCTTTAGGGTCAGCCCACGCTCGTGGTGACATAGGAGCGGAGATCGAAGTCCTCCGCTACCTTGTCTGCCTGCCAGCGGCCGTCTGCGTTGAGGCGGAAGGTGCCGATCCAGCGTTGATGCCAGGACTCGGGCTCGATCATGCTGAGATGTCTTTTGCCCTCGATCTCGTAGAGGTGATAAACCTCGCCCATCACGGGCTCGAAGCCGAACTGGGATTCATAGATGAGTTTGTTCCAGTTGAAGGCGTCGATGACTTTTAAATAAGCTTCGCGCAGCTCCACAAGCTCCTGCTGAAGTTCCCGTTCCACGCGGGTGATGCCCCGGCTTTTGAAGTTCGTCAGATCCTGCGGAATGATTTTTGCCGCGAGTCGTGAGGAAGGGTAGGGGAGGTAATTGGTGCGAGGGTCCGTCTGGGAAAGATCGCGGTCGATGGGGTCATCCTGAGTCATTGTCATCATGAGTGGAGGTTTACGCCTGTCAGGTGAGGGCGGCTGGTGATGTTTTGTTTTCAAGCAAAGGCCAGACGAGGGGATTGCCATCCGTGTTCTGGCAGGGTAGTTTGCCAGAGAATGAAACTTCGTCTCCTGCTTTGCCAACTGACCTGTCTTTTGGCGGCCTGCACCTCCTCCTCTGTTCCCACTCCCGAGCAGCTCGATGCCTTGGAGCAGAAGCTTCGTGCCGAGAATCAGCCGCTGTATGCCGATCTGAGCCAGCGCCGTGCGTCAGGCCAGCTCAGTCAGGCCGAGTATGAGTCCGAGCGCGCCAGCTTGGATCATCGCGTGCTCGCCAAGGTGGATGCCATGGCTTGGAGCCGTCACGCCCTGGTACAGAGTGAGATGAAGGCCAGTGGCATTCCCACGCCGGATCAACCTGTGGTTCTCGAGGCTCCCGGGGCTGGGACCGTGCAGGGCTCACTGTATTCATCTTCGCGAATCAATGGGTTGGGAAACCAGATCCAGGGAAACATGATGCGTGATTTGGGAGGTGGAAATTTCAACCAGCGTCGCGCTGGAACGATTTACGATCCACAGTGATACCTGCCACCTGCCGCAGAAGATGAGTCCGAAACACTTGGAAACAGTGGCCTCAGCGGTGATCGGACAGACCATGCGACGTCTTCCCGATTCGATCCGCTCTGCCGCCGGGGAGTGTCTTGTTGAGGTGGCATGGATGGAAAGCTCGGCACTGAATGAAGAGGGCTTATCAGATGATTTGCTCGGACTTTTTGAGGGCTGCACCCATGGTGAGGATCACCATGCCGCCAGTCTGGGGGACCTTCCGCGCATCCGGCTTTTCTTGGACAATCTATGGGGCTATGCGGGCCGTGACCGGGTGCAATTTCGCGAAGAGGTGCGCATCACTCTGCTCCACGAACTCGGTCACTATCTCGGCCTCAATGAGCAGCAGGTGGAGGCGCTCGGGCTGGCCTGATGGCAAATGCGACTTCCCATTTTTGCCCTGATCATGCATAACTGCCGCACGATGACTTGGTACTTCAACAACGACGGCACAGCTGATGGTCCCCATGACGAATTCGCGATGCTCGCCTTGATTCAGGCAGGACGTGTCAGTAAGGGCACACTGATCTGGCACTCTGGGCTCGATCTTTGGCAGGAGGCGGGCACGCTGAAAGTCGTCTGGTGGCAGCAGCCCGAGGCACCATCCACCGCCTCTACGAAACTGGATGGTAAAGCCTCCACACCGCATCGCCGTCCTACGCCTCTGGCACCCACCGAGCAGATTGCCAAGGGCAAAGGCATCGGATTCCTGAAACGTTTATTTGGAAGGAAAGACAAGCCTTGAATGCTTCGGGGCTTTGCCCTTGTTGTCTCACTTCGGCGTTTGGATTCATCAAGGCGCGAGCCGCCCAAACTTTTTCTCCAATTCCTTCAAAGACATCTGGATGAGTGTGGGGCGGCCATGGGGGCAGCAGTAGGGCATTTCGCAGGCAAATAGATCACGCAGCAGAGCCTCGATCTCGGGGATGGAGAGCTTGTCATTTGCCTTGATGCTGTGGCGGCACACGGTGGTGGCGATCATGTCCTCGCCGAGGCGAAGATTGGAGCCTTTGGCACTGAGCGTTTGAAGCTCTTCGATGATTTGGTCGAGCCAGGAGAGCGGGTCGTCGGTCTTCAGGAAGGTGGGCAGAGCCTCGACCTTGAAGATGTTAGGACCGAAGGGTTCAATATCAATGCCTAGACGTCCGAGTGTTTCTTGATGTCGTCGCAGGATGTCTGCATCACGTGGGCTGACTTGCAGCGTGAGCGGCATAAGCAGCCGTTGTGAGGGAACTCCTCCCAGCTCCATGGCACGGCGCATTTTCTCGAAGTTCACGCGCTCATGGGCGGCGTGTTGATCCATGAGCACGAGACCCTCAGTGCTCTCGAGTAAAATATAGAGCCGGTGCAGCACGCCGATGATACGGAAATCCGGTCTTTCCGGCTTTGGCACAGGAGTTGGTTTTTCCTCAGGCACTTGATCGGGGAAAACTTGAGTTTCCACAGGTTCATCCGGGGAGGATGTCCCCCGGGCAGGAACGATCACTGGCGGTTCCTCTGGAATGAAGACGCTTGCTGTGGATGTCGGTGTGGAGTTTGTCGGATCTGTTTTGAGGGCGAATGGCACAGCAGGCGTGTGCATTGCGAAACTCTGCTGCTGAGGCACGGCAATCACGGGCAATGTGGCACGAGGCAGGGTGGATGGTGGTGTGTGACCCTCGGGCAGTTTGCTGGCACTTTCGAGCGCCTGGCTCACAGCCTTTGCCACAGCATCACGAACAGCGAAGCCGTCATGGAAGCGAACTTCCTTCTTTGCCGGATGGACGTTGATGTCATAGCCGACGGCATCCATCTCGATGAAGAGAAAGGTCACTGGATGCTGCCCTTTCATCAGCGATGTATGGAAGCCTTCTCGTAGCCCA
>JBIKIA010000763.1:0-3158 GCA_044361885.1 Prosthecobacter sp.
CGAGATCGTTGCCCCACCAGAAATAATGGCTCTCCTTGCTGCCGCCGCGGCATCCATACTCCCACTCCGCTTCCGTGGGCAGCCGATACTCCAGCCCCTCCGGCAAGCGGCCGGCTTTGCGTTCCCGTTCGGTCAACCATTGGCAGAAGGCGTTCATGTCGTTGTAGCTCACGCACACCACGGGAAAGTCGTCGCGGTTGGGGAAACCCCAGTTCGGATCGCGCCAGCTCTTGCCCGGCATCGGCTTCCACGGTTGAATCACCTTCCCTCCTGCCCGGCGATAGCCATCCCATTCGAGATCGAAAACCTGCGTCTTGCCATCGGGCCTCTCGGCATCGGTGACATACTTGCTCACCATGGCGAAACGCCGGAACTGACCGACGCTGACCTCCGTGCGGCCCATCCAGCAGCCGTGCATCACGCGCGTCAATCGCGGCTGTTCGCCCTCGAACGACTCACGATTCGTCCCCGGTTGCGCGCCCCCTTCGATGCCCGTGGCCCACTGCTTCTCCTCCGGCGTGCTGCCCATCATGAACTCGCCCGGCGGCAGGTAGAGGGCCTCCAGCGTAACGCCGTCTCCGAGGTCGAGCCGCTTGGAGTCGCCCGTCTTCGGTTCGGCGGCGTGGAGGCCTGTTAGGGGCGCGAGGAGGAGGGCGGTGAGGATGAGCCGGCAAAAAAATGGGCGGCAGAAAAATGGACTTTGTATCTTCATGGTTTTGTTAGTGATCATTTTGTCAACAAACTCCGGGATGGTGTTAGCGGGTTCATGGTTTGGTGTGGCCGCCATCTCCGGTGGGTCGATTTGGCTGAGAGTCATGCTGGCCGTTGCGTCATTTGTCCACTGAGGCAGGCTTTGTTTCGCCAATGCCCAATTGGGGTTTGAGGAACATCTCTGGCTTTGAGTTGGTCTTGGCGATGGATGGTTGGGCGCTGTTCTTTTCGATGAAAGCCGTGAAGTCATCGTCGCTGCGGTAGAACGAGGATTGCTCGGGTTTGTCCAGCCATCCGGCCTTGCGAAGTTGCCAGTGCAGCAGCACGAGGTTGTCACCGAACATCTGCAAGCGTTGCCGCTGCGCGTCGGTTTGAGCCATTGACAGTGCTTCGTGATAAAGAGACTCGATCTGTGGGAAGAGCGGCAGGTGGATGGCGCGCACTTGCGCGGGGACGGCGTCGTATTCGAAGTCCTTCGGATTCGATCGCTTGTAGGTCGCAAGCTTCTCATCGAGCAAATCATAAATCTTGCCGATCAATGGTCCGCCGGGACCATAGGCACGTTCCAGCCATTCTTTGGAAAGTGCCTCCACGTCTTCGTCAGAATCCCACATGAGTTTGGCCACAAGGTAGTTGTGTAGGCTGCCCCAGCCATGAACGGTGCCAACCGTCGAGCCCCAATACACCGACTGCCATTCATGCTTGCGGATCGCAGGGAATAATAGTTTGAGTATGCCCTTGCCCGGTGGATAAGGCGTGCCCATCGGCGTGTCCATGCCGACGTAAGTCGAGTAATCGACCCATCCCATCCGGCCTTTCATCAAGCTGTCCCAAGCGGCTATCACGCGGGGAGCCTCCGCTGCGAAATCGTCGCGATAGAGCGTGAATCCATAGTAAGCACGCACCGCGAGGGTGAGGTAGAGATTGGATTCGATGACCATCGGCTTTGCCGGCGGATAGGTGTAGGCCGCATAGACGTAGCCGCCGAGCAACTTGTCCGGCTGCTGCGTTTTCACGCGCCGCGCGATCTCGTTGTAAAAGGTCAGCACGCGCGGCGTCTTGGAGAACTTGCCATACATACGGTTGCCTGGCCAATCGCACGGTTGATCGAGAGCCTGGCAGGTCTCACACTCACACCAACCGCCACCATCGGACGGCGCAATGGCCCACATCTCCTGTTGCGGACTCTTGGCCATCTCTTCCAGCAGAGCAGCGGCATACAGGTCGAGCAGTCCGGTGTTGGTCGTGCAGAACTTCATCTCCTGCATTTCGCGACGCCAATCCTCGATCCGAGTCCGCTGCCCTTTGACCAGAGCCATGTATTTGGGGTGGCCTTTGAGACGCTCGGGCATGCCATAGCGATGCCAGGCGTGATTGAACTCGGTGCGCAGGATCGGTTGACGGCTGCTGGTGTTGCGCAAATTACGGAGCCACTTGTTGCTGATGGCACCGAAGCTCATGGTCATGCTGCGGCTCGGGAAATCGGGCTGATCACGCAGTGTGATCTCCTGCAGCGTAAGCGTGGAGTGCGATGGAACATCCTCGCCCCATTCGCCGGGCATCAGCCAGCGCACCCCGACGTAGCGCTCCAAAAACTCCATCACTCCGTAGTAGGTGCCATCTGTGACGCCACCGGCGGCATTGACCTCTCCATCCTTCGAGTCCCGACCGGCGATAAACACCTGCCTGCCTTGGGTCTTAATTTCAAAGCCTTCATCAGGAAGCTTGGCGACGTCGATACCTGCGCGACGCGTCTCTGGAGTATCACCCAAAACGATCATTAACTCAGCAGGCTCCGAAACGATCGGCAGTTTGGCTTGCGTGGCGATCTCCAGCACGCGCTGCAATTCCCTGGCCCCCTCCTTGACGGAGGACGGAGCGTCGTTGGCATGGTAGATGACATACGCTGACTGGCCGTCCTTGACGACGAGGGTCCCGCTTGCGTTCAGTGCGGCGACCGACGTGAGCAGCAAAATGGGAACAAGTGTGAGGATGAGTTTCATTTTAGAGTTCTTCACGGCTTTTTCACGACGATGATTCGATCACACAGCACCAGATCTTCTTTCGCGGTGCCGCCATAGGTGGAGCCGTCGAACTTCAGGGAGACCCAGGCGTCCCATTGATTGATGGCTCCAGGCTCGTAGAGGCGCTCGCCGAGCTGCTGATTTGTGGCCCAGCTCTTGGCCGAGAACCAAATCCAACTGTCCGGCGTGAGGGTGATCGCACCCAGCTTGTAGAGCCGGTATTTGCCGGGGGTGATGTCTTTCTGCTCCAGGCGGATTCGCGCGCCTTCTTTGCCCTTGGACGGCTGACGCGATTCCCATTGGTAGAAGCCGACTTGAAACGGCATATCCGGCACATGAATGGTCGTGGCGTAGCCCCAGGCGGCTTCGGCATCCTTCACGGTCAGGGGGCCGCTCTGTCGGCCTGAGTTGGTGGGCACAAAG
>JBIKIA010000615.1:0-3157 GCA_044361885.1 Prosthecobacter sp.
GAAGCGAGTCACATAGGAGCCGACAGAGGAAACCCAGCCTGTGTCGAGACAGTCTTTGATGTAGGTCCACTCATTGCCGCTGAGATGCGGCACGCTGAGCGGGATGAAGGCTGGCTCAGACGACATATCCTTTGGCTTGGTAATGTTCGGCGTTCTGCTGGACCCAGGCGATGGTCTTTTCCAGACCTTCTTCGAGACTGACACGGGATTCCCAGTCGAGCAGGGCCTTGGCCTTCTTGTTGCAGGCGAGCAGACGCTCGACCTCGCTCTTGGTTGGGCGGAGGCGCTCTTGTTCGCAGATGATGTTCACGTCCTTGCCCATCATTTTGCCGATGAGCAGTGCGAGATCACCGACGCTGATCTCACGGCCTGAGCCGAAGTTGATCGTCTGACTGACGGCGTTCGGAGACAAAGCCGCCGCGCAGAAGCCCTCGACCGTGTTTTGCACGAAGTTCAGATCGCGGGTGGGGCTGACAGCGCCGAGGCGCACATCATTGCCTCTCATGACCTGGCTGATGATCGTGGGGATGACGGCTCGCATGCTTTGACGAGGGCCGAAGGTGTTGAAGGGCCGCACGGTGACGACTTCCAGCTCAAACGAAGCTGCGAAAGCCTCCGCCATCTTGTCTGCGCCGATCTTGGAAGCAGAGTAAGGCGACTGGCCCTGAAGTGGATGCTCTTCCGTGATAGGGACAAAAAGCGCCGTGCCATAGACCTCGCTGGTGGAGGTATGCAGCACGCGCTGCGCACCTTCATCGAGAGCGGCTTGAAGGACGTTGAGGGTTCCTTCGACATTCGCACGCACATAGCTGCGAGGTGCCTGATACGAATAGGGAATGGCGATGAGCGCTCCGAGATGGAAGACGATGTCACGACCTTTCACGCCAGCGCGCACGCTGTCGCTGTCGGTGATGTCACCGGGGAGGATCTCCATGTCACCGGCGAGGGCGCTGTGGTCCAGCCATCCGCGTTTGCCGAGGGCATTGTAATGCACCATTGATCGCACGCTGGCGCCTTCACGAACAAGGTGCTCCGCCAGATGACTGCCGATGAAGCCACCGGCTCCGGTGACGAGGACTTTCTTACCTTCAAATGATCCCATAGTTAGTTATTGAGCGCCTCCTCGCGCTTGTTTGAGCTGTTCACGCTGCCCCACGTCGATCCATTCATCCACGATCTCGAAAGCGCCGACACGGTCGCCACGGCGGACGGCTTCGTCGAAGAGTTCGGTGATGGGGAAGAACTTGCGTGGCACGCGCTGGATGATCTCCGGGGAGAGGATGTAGATGCCCGCGTTGATGAGCTGAGAGACTGTGGGCTTTTCGATGATGCTCGTCACCGTGCCCTCATTCACCTCCAGGCAGCCGAAGGGAATCTCATGCGCGTAGCTGCGCACGCCGATGGTGGCGAGATGTCCGCCATCGTGATGGAAATCGAACAGGCTGGAGACATCCACCTGCGTCACGAGGTCGCCATTGCATACAAAGATCGGATGCTCCGGGGCTTCCGGCAGCAGGGAAAGCGAACCACCGGTGCCGAGCGGCTCATCCGGCGTCTCACGCAAATAATCAATGCGGCAGCCGAAGTGGGAGCCATCGCCAAAGTGATCTTCGATGACACCAGCGAGGTAGTTGGTGGAGATGAAGATGCGCCTGATGCCACAGCCGACGAGGTGCAGTACGAGCCGCTCCAGGATCGGGCGACCGGCCACCTTGAGCATGGGCTTTGGCGTGGACTTGGTCAGCTCGCCGAGGCGAGTCCCCTTCCCTCCTGCCATGATGACGGCCCAGTTTGGCTTTGGCTGCGTGCCGATGACTTCACGAAGCAGATGCAGTCCCTTCAAGCGTCCCTGATTGTCGAGAATGGGGATGTGCTTGAGCTGACGAGCCTGCATGAGGTCGATCACCTCCGCACGCGGGGCATTAGTATGCACGCTGGCAAAGGCACGATGCGCGTGAGCTTCCACTGCATCAGTGAGAGCCGCTCCTTTGAGCAAGGCGCGGCGGATATCGCCATCGGTCACGGTGCCGAGCAGCCTCTGGCTTTCATCCACCATGAGGCAGATGCCCTCAGCCGCTTGATCGATCACCTGCAAAGCATCCCACAAGGTGCCAGCAGCGGGCAGGCAGAAGGTGGCGATGGGCTTGGAAGTCATAATGGACAGGTTGGAACGGGGCATCCTGATGCCACGGGAATGTGACAAGGACAACGCACGTCTTTTTGCGGCGGGCGGCGTTCGTCAACTCTTAACTTTTCCCCTCGCTCGATCCAGCATGGGCCTATTCATGGGAATGCTTAGGTGTCGTAGCCAGCTTCAGAATCAGCCCAGCGCCGTGATCAGCTTCCCATGGATGCCGTCGAAGCCGCCGTTGCTGAAGATGATGATGACATCACCGGGCTTCGTTTCGGATTTCAGGCGGGCGATGATGGCGTCGGTGTTCGCTTCGTGGAAGCAAGGGTGACCACTGGCGCTGACGGCGGCGGCGACGGCGCTGACGTCCAGCCTTTCGTCGGCAGCGACCTTTTCAGGGTTCGCCACGGCAGCGACGATACTCCCATCGGCTTCCTTCAAGGCGGCGATGAGTTCGTTTTGCAGCACGTTGCGGCGGCTAGTGTTTGAGCGGGGCTCAAAGACGGCCCAGAGGCGACGGGCGGGATATTTTTGGCGGAAGCCGCGCAGAGTCTCACGGATGGCCGTGGGGTGGTGGCCGAAGTCGTCGATGATGGTGATGCCGTTCACCTCGCCACGCACGGTCTGGCGGCGGCGGATGCCTCGGAAGCTCTCCAATCCAGCGCGGATCTCGTCATCGGTGAGCCCGGCGTGACGGGCGGCGCAGACGCACATGGCGGCGTTGCGGGCGTTGAATTCACCGATCATCGGCACGGTGAAGGAGACGCCATTGATCGTGAAGCTGGTGCTGTCGGGCGCGGCTTCCGTGATGACGATGCGCTCGCTGCATGTCTCGCCAGTGCCCACGGTTTTGACCGGGGAGTAGCTCTTCAAAGAGAGGCAGTTCGCGTCATCGCCATTGAGCAGGACGAGGCCGTTGCGCGGCACGCTGTTGAGCAGGCGCTGGAAGGTGAGCTTGATGTCCGCCAGTGTGGGGAAGATGTCGGCGTGATCGAACTCGAGGTTGTTCACGATGGCGCACTCGGG
>JBIKIA010000616.1:0-3155 GCA_044361885.1 Prosthecobacter sp.
GTGCCTGGGAAGTGGAGGTAGGTGCGGCCTGGAGAGCCGGTCAACGTATGGACAGTGGCGGGTATGCTGTCACGGAGACGAGCGCGGAGACGATAAAGCACACCCGGTTGCAGCGGCAGCGCGGCTGTAGGCTCCAAGTTGCCATTCACGACGCGCGTGTCTGGCACGGTGGAGATGCTCCCCATGATTGTGGTGCTCGTGGCCATGACATTGTTATTTGGATCAAGCAGGCTCCACTCCACGGAGTAGCTGCCCGCGACGGTCACGGTCACATTCGCCTGAGTTTCGATCAGGTGACGATTCGTAGCGCCATCTCCATCGACTCCATCGGCAGCGATGACATAGCCCGGAGCTGAGTAAGACGGCAGTCCGATGCTGTTCACCGTGCCCGCGCCCTGAGCTTGGGCGAGCAGCGGCATGAGCAGGCAGGCTGCGAGGATGAAAAAAGGGCGTGAGTGCATCTTGAGCAGGTTTCTATCAAAGGAAGCTCCCTTTCGGCAGCCATGGTTTCACTAAATTATGGTGAGGAATCTTTGGCCTCGCCCGCGAGCGTGGTCTCTTCTTCAGAGACGGCGGTATCGATACTACGCGGACGCGCCTCGGGCACCTGGAGATCGAGCACGACGCGGAATCCATTCATGTGCTTGGCGCGGCCCAACTGCTCGATTTGTCGTGATTGCAGTCTCAGTCCGCGGGGATTCACCGTGGCCCAGGAGCCACCGCGAGTGAAATAGCTCTTGCGGAGGGCATTGTCCTGCGGCGGTGCCAGCGTGTCCGTCCACTCGGAGAGATTTCCGGCCAGATCATAAATGCCGAGTGCATTCGGTGGGTAGCTGCCCACCGGTGCTGTGCGCGAAAAGGCATCCCGACCAGGCAAAGTAACCGCATTTGGCGGCCAGAAGCTGTCCGTGACCTCGACGCCGCCGAAGTTGCCCTGCTTCTGGAGATCTGGCAGATCGAGAATGTTATCGAGCTTCGAGGTCGGGAGGTCGGCATCGAATTCCAAGCCGGCGGCGAGGCTCCATTCCGCATCGGAAGGCAGGCGGTAGGCCTGCGAAGCCGTGATGCGTTTCTCGAGCCGGTCTTTCCAGGTCAGCCAGGCGCAGAAAAGGCGCGTGTCGATGAGGTCGATACCACAGACAGGATGATCCTTGGTTTGTTGAAAGCTGGGGCCTGGATTTCTCCAGGTCGGACCATCTGAGGAAGGCGGCTCCACACCGAGTTCTTTCAGAACGGACTCCTTGGGACGGCGCGATCCCTCACGAATCTGGGTGCGCGGGTCATTGCGCCCTGTGCGCCAGCTTGGCATGACCGCATTATCGGCTGCAAAAAAGGCTTCAAAGTCCCGAACGCGAGTCTCCCAAATAGAGCAGAGCAGCTTCGTCTTGGGCACGGGCACGAATTTCATGCCAAGGCTGTTCGCCCAGGGCTTCTCACGCGTGGCGGTGGTCGCGGGAGGGTAGGCTGGCGGCGGGGCGGGGCGGTTGTTTTTCACTGTCAGCCAAGACCCGGCCGCTGCACCGACTCCGAGGACGGCCAGCACAGCCGCGAGCGCGAGCATGTGATGCTGGCGGGCTTTCCGTTCGGCCAGGCTGACATGCTGGCTCCACACTTTCTGTACAGCCTCTGCCATCGCTGCCACCGTGGCGGTGCGGCCTGCGGGATCATCCACCAGCGCCGCTGCCACGATGGCATCCAGGCGTTTGTCGAGGCCCGTGCGTTTGGAAAGCGGCGTGAACTGCCCCATCGGGACAGCACCCGTGAGCAGCTCATAAAGCAGGACGCCGAGTGCATACACGTCCGCTCGTGCATCGGCAGACTGCGCCTTCTGTGTCACTTCCGGCGCGACGTAATACGGCGTGCCGAAGGTATCTCGCGTCTGCGTGAAACCATACGCGAAGGACTCCTCCACCAGCGCCTTCGCGAGACCGAAGTCCGCCACCTTCACCGTGCCATCGAGACCGATGAGGATGTTCGCCGGCTTGATGTCGCGATGCACGAGACCTCGCTCATGCGCGTGCTGCACCCCAGCGCAGACTTTGAGGAAAATATCGATCGCGCGCTCCGGCTCCAGCCTTTGCACACGCAGCAGGCGGCGCAGATCACAGCCGTCCACATACTCCATGACGAGGAAGTGCCGCCCATTTGGCATCTCGCCATGATCCAGCACGCGCACCACGTTCGGGTGATCGAGCTGAGAGAGCGCCGCCACCTCTGCCTCGAAGCGCGCCGTGGTCTCAGGATCACGCGTCAGACGACCCGTGACTACCTTCATCGCCACTTCACGGGCACGCGCCACCATCACCGCGCGGTAAACTTCCCCCATGCCACCACCGCCGATCAGCTCGATGACCTCGTAGCCCTGCACATTGAGCGAAAGGGGCTCCTTTTCTTCCAGCTCCGCATCCGTGCTCGCCAGGAAATCCACCTGCACACTGCGCGCCACGCATTGGGCGCAGAGGCCACCCACGAGCATCTTCGCAGGCTGCGGTTTTCCACAGCGCGGGCAGGTGATCAGGCTGGGAGAGGTTTCACTCATGGCTCATCACAGAAAGCAGATAGCGCAGCTCTTCTTCCACATCACCTCCAGGTGGCAAGGTCACCGCCACCTCGGCGCGGAGCTCATCCGCCAGACGCCGTCGGGCGCGATGCACCTCCAGCTTTACCTGACTCTCCGTCATGCCCACCAGCTTCGCGATCTCCGCATAGGGCTTCAGCAGATCAGGGCTGATGAGTCCCGCTTTTAGCTCGGCAAAGAGATCCTTCCGCCCGCGCGCCACGTAGCGGGACTCCATGCGCTCGATGGCCGTGCGGATCACGCTCCAGGCCCAGCGCTTGTCGAACCACTGATCCGCTGCCTCCGGCTCGCTCGGCACGTCAAAAGTCTCCAAGTCATCCAGCGAGATCTGCATCTGCCCGCCGCCACGCTTCTGCCGTGCTGCATCCCGCCGCGCCGTCGCGAGATGATTTCTCAAGGACTGCCGCAGATAACTGCGCAGCCGCCCGCGCTCCGGGGCCACGCATTGGATACCGCCACCGCTGATGAAGTGGGTGAGGAACTCTTGCGTCTCGTCCAGCGCCTCCTCCCGCTGGCATCCCAGCGCTCGTAGGTAGGTGTAGATGGCCGGCCAGTAGTTCTGGCAAAAGACCTCCAG
>JBIKIA010000617.1:0-3150 GCA_044361885.1 Prosthecobacter sp.
TATGACTGCGCACCATTGTGATACACGAAGACATGACCGAAGCGGCGGTCACCAAAGAGCGCGCCACCGAGCTTTCGAATGTCAGCAGGGGCTTTCACCCAACTCGATGTCTTCGTGTCAAAGTTTCCCAGCTTCTGCAGTTCTAGGTACTGTTCTTCCGTCAAAAGCTCAATGCCCATGGCCGCAGCCATATCGAGAGCGTTGTTTTCGGGTTTGTGATCCTTCCGCGAATCCTGCCCCTCACGGTCATAACAAACATTTGTGCGGCCTTTGGGACTTTCCGCCGAGCAGTCAACAAAGAGATATTCGCCCGTCGTTCGATCATGACCGACGACATCAGGCTCACCGCCGGTTCTTTCCATTTCATGGAGTGACCACAGCTTTGGTGCATTCGCTTGCAGCCTTGCTCTTACTTTCGCCCATTCCAGCCCCTCATGGCGGTTCCTGTTCTTCTCAAAACGGGCTTCCAGCGCCTGGAGCAGCTCGTCGCGTTGTACTGGTGAGAGCTCCCTGTTTCTTTTCAGGCCTTTCATGGATACTCGGTCTTCCGTGGATCACTTCGGGCTCTTTGCCTTTGCAGCCCCGCGCTGCTTCAGTGCCTCAGCACGTTTCAGTGCGGTGGCCTTGATCTCTTCCTGACGCTTCGCCGCCTGGGCTTCGAGCCCATTTGGGTTCGCCGCATCAGTGGTCATCGGGAAGTCATCCGTGCGGAATGGCGTGAGCGGAAGCCCTTCGATGGAGAAGACATTGCAGACTGGGTTGTCGCCCCAGGCATAACGAACAGCGACAGGTGCGGCCACCACCGGGCTGCTGACTTCGATCTGGTTCGTGCCTTTCTTCGAGCCGCCGATGATGCTGGCCTTGGCCCACACCCATTTCTTGTCAGCGCCACAAATGGCGAAACCCTTGGCTTCATCCACATCGACGGTACGCAGGCCAGAAGGGGCATGGTCAAAGGTGAGCAGCGCTTTGCCTCCGGCGATCTTCATGTCTTTATACTCGGGACTGCGATACGGGAGCTTCATGCCGTAGTCCTTCGCCAGCGCCCAGCGGGCCAGACGCTCGGCCACGTCTCGCTTGTTCTTCGGATGGATGTCGTTCGCCTCACCGAGATCGGTGATCACGCACTGGCCACCGTTGGCGATCTTGCTCATCGTCTTCGTCTGGCTCTCGCGCAGTTCGGCCCAGTCGCTGTCGCCGGGCTCGGACATCTCGGGTTTGAAGTCGGCGAGCTGTACCCAGTAGAAGGGGAAATCACCCTGCTTCCACTCGCTGCGCCAGTGGGTGATCATGAGGGGGAAGAGATAGCCGTATTCGTGCGCCTGGGAGGCATTGCTTTCGCCCTGATACCAGATGGCTCCTTTGATGCCGTAGCCGATGATCGGATTCAGGCAGCCCGCATACAGATTCCCAGGACGCTTCTGGCCGCGCAGCGGATTCTGCGGAGCACGCGGGGCATTGCCGGTGAACATCTTGCCCTCCTTGATCGCCGTCTTGCGTGCGGCTGTCCAGGCTTCGAGCTTCATCTCGTGATCGGCCAGTTGCTTTTCAAAGGCGGCGTCCGTGAAGGTGGACTCCGTCTGCTTCCACTGAGCGATCATCTTCTTAAAGCGGGCGTCCTGCTCCAGCACATCGCGCCGCACCCAGGCTTCGCAGGCGCTGCCGCCCCAGGCGTTGTCGATCAGGCCCACGGGCACGCCGAGCATCTCATGCAGCACACGTCCGTAATGATAACCCACGGCGGTGAAAGCGCCTGCGGTGGTCGGTGAGCACTCCTCCCACTGGCCTTTGAAGTCGTCCTGAAGCTCCTGCGTTCCGACCTGCGGCACCGAGATCAGGCGGATGTTGGGATACTTCGCCGTGGCGATGTCGAGATCAGAGTCCCACACGCTGCCGAGATTGAAGCCCATGTTCGATTGTCCCGAGCACAGCCACACCTCACCGACGAGGATGTTCTTGAGTTCACGCTTCGTCGTGCCAGCGATGCTCATCGCCGCAGGCTCGGCATTTGCAGACACCGGATCGAGCTTCACCGTCCACTTGCCCTTCGCATCGGCGGTCGCGGATTTAGTTTGGCTACCAAAGCTCACCTTCACCGTCGTGCCCGGCGTGTCCCAGCCCCAGATCGGGTTCGTCTGCTTTTGCTGGAGCACCATATTATCGCCAATGATGGCCGGGAGACGCAGTTCCGCGTGAGCCACCAAGGCGGAGGAAAGGAAGAGGAGGAGAAAGGGCGTGCGCATGATGAGGAAAAAGAGTCTGCCTAAACGCTACCGGCAAGCCCGGCATTGCACAGCATGTCGCGTTGATTCACCATCGCTAAATGAACCGCCACCTCCCTGCCCTGCTGCTCACGCTGCTCACCGCCCTTGGCCTCACCGCCTGTGCCCCAGCCCCAGAGGCCGCCTACCAGGACCTCAAATGGCAGGATGACGTCTATTACCTCAAAGATCAGCCTTTCACCGGCATGGCGCGGGACAAGCACAAGAACGGCCAGCCCAAAGGCGAATACCCCTTTGAAAAGGGTCGCCTGCATGGCGTCGTCAAAGAGTGGTGGGAGAATGGCGTGCTCTCCACCGAGACAAACTTCGACCACGGCCAGCGCCACGGCCTGAACCGCTACTGGTCCAGGAAAGGCAACCTCATGAAGGAACAGGTCTATGAGCACGACCATTCCGTGAGCGAGAAGCACTTCGACGTGGAGTGAGGCAGGCGCGCTGTGCGTAGAGACGGTGTGCTTCCAACTCCATTAAGCCTGGGGCTTGCCCTTCACCATACCAGCAGCCGTCCCTTTACTTGGCGAGCAGTTTCACCTTTTCCTCTGCGGTGACTGGCCGGGGTTCACCGAACTGCATCAGCATCGTGGAGCCGTCACCCTGAAGGACACGAAGTTGCAGGAGGCGCTTTGTGCTTTGGCTGATCTGGAGATCGAGCTGCCTCAGGTAGCGTTTCACAAACGGGGCCTTCGGGCGCAGCGTCACGGTGGAGACGCCGGGACTATCTTCAGCGACTTTGACGAGGAAGTGCCGTGTGAGATCTTCTGGGGAGGCTTCGCGTCCGCTGAGAAAGCGCGCCCACATGCGGTAACGCGGGTCGTCCTCCTCCAACACCAGCCAGGGAGAGTCGGCAGCCTCGCGCACGCGAAATTCC
>JBIKIA010000618.1:0-3145 GCA_044361885.1 Prosthecobacter sp.
TCCTTTGGGTTCTGGGAGGGGCGATCTTCCTGACTTTCGTGAGGCTGCATGATCAGCATCTACCAGGTGGCTCCATGCCCTTTATCGGTGCCTGGGTTCTCGGCGCCGTGCTCAGTTGGCCGATTTTAAACATCGACCTCGGAGGCAAGGCTCAAGTGCCTGAGATCACCGAAAAGAAAGACGCCGAAGCCATCCTCACGCCTCTGCTACGCAATGTGTACCGCGCCTTCGATCACCGCAACGAATCGGAGATTTATGATGTACTCGCCCGCAGTGTGGATGGCGAACTTCTGCGCAAACTCTACCTCGAGACCATCGAGGCACTCACCCTCGAAGGCCGTGAAGGCACCCGCGTGACGATCAATGAATTCAGCGCCGATATCACGGGCGTGCAGCCCGCGCCCAGCGGCGATGGCTTCATCACGGAGTGTCAATGGACCGCGATGGGGAATGTCGGCCACTGGGGCCACAGCCACACTCGCGTGAACCGCTACACCGCCAAAGTCACCATCACCCCGGTGGTCAACGCCTGGAAGATCACCCAGCTTGAGGTGAGTGAGACAAGGCGACTTTGACGGCTTGTCAGAAGGCGGGGTGATTCAGACTTGCCAAGGAAACAGCTTTCTGGTGTGCTCCGCTCATCCCCAACCTGTTGTTCCCCATGAGCTATCTCCGTCTCTGGCTGGCACTTCTGCTCGCCCCTCTCCTTTCCCAGGCCGCTTTTCCGACGCTCTACATGAAGCCGTTGGTGCTGCAGCAGCTCCACTCTCCCACCTGCATCGTCCCTGTGCCGGATGGCAGCGGGCGGTTGTTCGTCTGTGATCAGGCCGGGCAGATCCGCATCGTCAAAGATGGGATGATTTTGCCCACACCATTCATGGACATCTCCGCTACCGCCACCGTGCTGGCGGATCGGAAAGTTCTCTCCGCAATCCCTGTGACAAACTACTCAGAACGCGGACTGCTAAGTCTGGCCTTCCATCCCGGCTATGCTGATCAGGGTTCGCCGGGCTACCGGAAGTTTTATGTGAACTACACGAAGACCTATGTCGCCGGAGTGGATCCTGCTCCGCCCGTGGCTGACCACGTGCCGAACTGTACCACGGTGATCGCCGAGTTTCAGGTCTCTGCCACTCAGCCTGATGTCGCTGATCCAACCACTGAGCGCCGGTTGCTGCTCTTCCCCCAGCCGCAGAGCAATCATAACGGTGGCGGGCTGCTCTTTGACAGCAATGGACTGCTCTATCTCTCCCAAGGCGATGGCGGCAGCGCTGATGACAACAACGTTGGCCACACCGGCGGTGCGAACACCAATCCACGTCCCACAGGGGCACTCGGCAACGGCCAGGACAAAACGGTGCTGCTCGGCAAGATCCTCCGCATAGATCCCCTCGGCACCAACGGCCCAGGCGGCCAGTATGGCATCCCGGCAGGCAATCCTTTCGTCGGCGCAGGTGGCGGCGTGAAGGAGGAAATCTACGCCTACGGCATCCGCAATCCCTGGGGACTGGCCTTTGACGACGGGCCGGGAGGCACAGGCAGATTGTTTTGTGCCGATGTCGGCCAAGGTCGCATCGAAGAGGTGAACATCATCGTCAATGGCGGCAACTACGGCTGGCGCTACATGGAGGGCACAGAGCGCCCGGCCTTCTCCTCTACCATGGCGCATCCGGGGGGCGCTTTGATCCCACCCATCGTCGAGTATGCGCACCCGGACATCACCGGCACGACTTTGCCGAAGCTCGGGCTCTCCGTAACGGGCGGCTATGTGTATCGCGGTGCGGCGATCCCCGCCTTGCAGGGCAAGTATGTCTTTGGTGACTACGGTGCCACGTCCGGTGCCCCCAGCGGCATCCTCATGGGGCTGGAGGAGACCGCGCCAAACAGCGGTACCTTCACCTTCACTCAGTCGATCCCACTCGTGGGCGGCAATCCTTTCTCCATGCGTGTGATGTGCTTGGGCAAAGATGCATCTGGTGAAATCTATGTCGGCACGAAAGTCTCCGGTGGAGTCATGGCCCTGGAAAACGGCCTGCCCAACGGCGGCATCTACAAACTCGTCGCCGCGCCGACGAATCCCGCGCCGATCACGCTCACCGCCGTGAAGGACAACTCCATGTTCTCCGAAACCGGCACGGAACTCAGCAATGGCACGGGAGATCTCTTCACCGGCACCTCCCCCCCTTTGGTAGTTGGAGAACCAGGTGAAATTCGCCGTGCTCTGCTCGCCTTTGATTTCAGCAGCGTCCCGGCCAGCACACGCATCGGCTCGGCCATCCTCCAACTCCGGCTCACAAGCGCCGAGACGCCCGTCACAAATCCCGCTCGTAATACTTTCGTCAATCGAGTGCTCCAGCCCTGGGGAGAGGCAGGTTCCTTCAGCGCCACGGGTGGAGCCACCGCGCTCACGGGCGATGCCACCTGGGTCAGCCGCCTGTATTCACCCTCCGGCCCCCAGCTCTGGGACAATGAAGGTGGAGACTTTTCCACCTCGCTCTCCTCCAGCTTCGGCATTCGCTCCGAGCTTGGTTTCTATGCTTTCCAGGGGCCGCAGATGGCGACTGATGTGCAGGAGTGGCTCGCCACCCCCGCAAACAACCATGGCTGGCTGCTCAGATCGGAGGAAGGCACAAACTCCACGACTAAGCGCTTTTCAAGCCGTGAAAATGCCGACGCCGACAGCCGCCCCAAACTCACCCTCATCCACGCCACGCCCTACCAAGTCTGGCTGGCAGCACATTACCCGGCTTTCCTCACCGGCCAGTATCTCGATCCCCAAGGCGACGGCGACGGCGACGGCCTCATCAACCAGATCGAGTACGCCTACGGTTTCAATCCGAACACCTTCAACAACTCCGACAATTTCACCACGGCGATCAATGCCAGCTCAGTGCTCACCCTTACCTTCCGTCGCGATACCGTGGCCACCGACCTGACGTATCGTCTCCAGATCAGCAGCGACCTGCTCGTCTGGACCACCATTGCCGAGAGTCTCGCTGGAGCCACCAGCACAGGTCTCAATGGCGGCAGCATTCAGTCAGACACCCTACTTAGCGGCACAATAAACCTCGTGACAGTGAACCGAATCCTCAGCGGTGCCGACACCGCCCGGCAGTTCGTGCGGCTCCAAGTGGATCGTGAACCG
>JBIKIA010000125.1:0-10519 GCA_044361885.1 Prosthecobacter sp.
CTTGGCTTTGTTGGCCTCGATGAACTTGCAGGTCTCGGTGGCGAGACGATCCGGCAGATGCTCGCCGGGAGGACCATCTGGCAGGCGAGGATTGGCATAAGGCGTGAAGTATTTACCCGGTCCATATGGACCGCCGCGATCCACTCCGCCCATGTTGATGTCATACCCCTGATCCTCCGGCCAGTGGCCCTCCGGGCCAAGGTGCCACTTCCCGGCAAAGAAGGTGGCGTAGCCAGCGCTCTTCATCATCTCGCCCATCGTCACTTCCCCATGAGCAAGGCGATCCTGATATGGCGCGGGCAGCAGTACCGTGTTTCGCTTCCACGCGTCCGGGGTTTTTGCCGCGCCGATGTAATCTGTCACACCTGTGCGCTGCGGCCAGCGGCCTGTTTGTACGGCTGCTCGTGTGGGCGAACACACCGGGCAGGCGGCGTAACCATGGGTGAAAAGCGCCCCTTCCCTGGCGATGCGATCCAGATTCGGTGTCTCGTAAAAGCTGCTGCCATAGCAGCCGAGGTCGCGCTGGCCGAGATCATCAGCGAGGAGGAAGATGACATTGGGCTTCTCGCCATGAAGCATTGGGCTGAGAAGAATGAAGAGCAGCAAGTGTCGTAGCATGGCTTCAGTGAACGAACCCGAAGCAGATCACCTTGCCGGAAGCTGCCGAGTCTTTGATTGCCAAACAGGAACGCCACTGCTTCATCGCCATACACCATGCCTCAAGCGACTCCCAAGGAACAACCCCACCCACTCGCCGACCTTCTCCTCACAGTCATCCTGCCATCCATCGTGCTGGAGTCGATGAGCAAGCCGGAGCGACTCGGCCCTGCCTGGGCCTTGGTCGTGGCGCTCATCATGCCGATTGGGTTTGGCGTGTATTGCTTCGTGAAGAAGCGCGGGCTGAATTTCTTCTCCATCCTCGGCTTCGTAGCGGTGATCGTGACGGGCGGACTCGGTCTGCTGAATCTCAGCGCAGGCTGGTTTGCGGCAAAGGAGGCAGCTTTTCCCGTCTTCCTCGGGCTGGCTTTTCCGCTGAGCTTCTACTGGAAAAAGCCGCTGGTGAATGAACTGCTGCTCAACCCGCAGGTGATCAATCATCCGGTTTTGAATACCGCGCTCGACTCGGGTGAAAAGCGCACGGCATTTCAAGCCCTGCTGAGGCGTGCCTCCTGGGCACTGGCTGGCACGATGTTTCTCTCCGCCATCGCGAATGCCTGGATGATCCTCATCTTCCTCGAAGGCAAGACACCCGGCACCGAAGAATACATCAAAGCCATCGGACGGCAGAACTGGGTCGGCTTTCTCGTCATCGGCGTACCCATGATGGCAGCTTTGATGCTGCTGATGTTCTGGATGCTTGGTCGCATTCAAAAGCTCACCGGACTGGATCGTGCCGACCTCATGAGTCCTGGACAGACCGTGCGGCGTAACGTCGGTGAGTGATTCCAACCTACTTCCATGAAGCTGCTGCACCTCTACATCTCACCGGAACACAACTTCTACGGGCATCACGGACAGCCTGCGGGTGAGGCTCCGATGATCGAAGCTAAGTCGGTGGAGTGCGTGGCCGGCAAGGGTCTCGTTGGAGATCGTTTTTTTGGCTACAAAGAGGACTACAAAGGTCAGGTGACCTTCTTCGCTCACGAAGTGTATGAGCGGATGTGCGAGCAATTTCAGCTTGTCGGCGTGTCTCCTTCGGTCTTCCGCCGCAATGTCATCACCAAGGGAGTGGACCTGAATACACTCATCGGCCAGGAGTTTGAAATCCAGGGCGTCCGCTTCCTTGGCACACAGGAAAGCGCGCCTTGCCATTGGATGAATCAAGCCTTTGCCGAGGGCGCGGAAGAAGCGCTGAAAGGCTATGGCGGCCTGCGCGCAAAGATTCTCAGCGATGGCGTGCTCAGAAAAGACTAGCTCGCCGTCTGAAACTGAATGGCGGCGATCTTGTCCGCCATGTCATGGCTGGCGCAAAAGGCGAGTTCCGCAGCGGCAGCTCGACTGATGCGGGCGCGGAAGGCGACGACTTCGCCCATGCTGTGTCCATCGACGAAGGCCTCCACGGGACGGTGTGTCGGGGAGAGATTGCGGATCTCGACGGTGCTGTCCGTGCTCATCAGCGCGCTGCGCCAGTGAGCGGGCTCCATGACGTTTGACCCGACGAGCAACCACGCTGGAGTATCTGCCAGCAACGGACTCGCGCCCATGCTGCGGGCATACGCTGTAGAACCAGCGGCAGTGGCGACGAGGGCTCCATCGCTCACGAGCTTTGGGATGCGCTGCACGCCATTCACGCTGACTTCCAGCCATGCACTTTGACTCGTGCTGCGCTCCAGCCAGGCGTCATTGAAACCGTAAGCCGTCTGGACTTTTCCGTCGGCACTCTCGAACTCCAGATAGAGCATCGGGAGCTGGCGCAGGATGACATCGCTCGGCGGGAAAGGGCAGCCGAAAACCTGCTCAGGCGCATTCATGAGGAAGCCGAGATGGCCTGCATTGATGCCGAAGAAAGGCAACCGCTTGCGCCAGTGCTCGCGGATGCTGCGGAGCATCGCGCCATCACCACCGAGCACGGCGATGAAACGTGCTTCATCCTCACTCACCCCCTGGCCGATGTCTTCCGCCCAGGCACGAGCTTTGGGATTGGCCGCGTCGGCTTGCAGAAGGAAAGGCGCGTCATGAAGGCTGCCATGCGCGAGCGTGCCGGGAATCGGCGCACGATAAAGGCCGTAACGTTCGATGTAATCACGCACGCGTGCAGCGACGAGGTCATCGATGTCATCGCCGCGTCCGAGTCGATCACGAATCTCCGTGCTGGAGCCGGGGACATCGAGCGGGATGAGCTTCGAGTGCGGCGGGAGATCATTGGCGTTGATATCGTGCCCCGGACGCTGGAGCACTGCAAAATGAGCGTTTTGCCAAAGCTCGGCACCTTTAGCCCAACTCGTCTGGATGGGCGATGCCCCACGCGCTCCACCCACGATAAGGTCCGTGCCGACAACATGCCAGATCTCGCCCATGGGCGCGAATCGCTCCTGGAGTTCCCAGTTCCGCGTGAAGGTGGCCTGCTCGAGGTCGAAAAGATCCACGACGACCTTGGGCATCCCGCCAAACGCGAGATCGGCGAGCGCGGCGCGATAGATCGCCGGGATGATACCGGTGATGGCTTTGTCGGGCCGAGGGCCGCAGGGGATCACGCGGACCTCGTCAAATTCACGCGCCAGCACGTCCGCGATGGCACGGTGATGGAGTCCGGGCGGATTAAAACTGCCTCCGAAGATGGCGATTCGCATGATGGCGGATTCTGGCGGAGACGAGGCGCTGCGGCAAACGGAATGACGATCCTCTAGGATTGATAAAGGAAAGTCGTCAGCGGGCTCGTGGCGATGGCTTCTTCGGAGGAATCAGCGATGCCCATTTCATAGGCGGCACGGCCGGCTTCGACGGCCATCTTGAAGGCGATGCCCATGCGTGGGGGATCACTGGCGATGGCGATGGCGGTATTGACGAGGACGGCGTCGGCTCCCATTTCGAGGGCCTCGGCGGCGTGGCTCGGCACGCCGATGCCGGCATCGACGACGACGGGCACGGTGGCCTGGGTGATGATGATCTCGATCTGCTTCCTCGTGGTGATGCCCTGATGCGAACCGATTGGCGAGCCCAGCGGCATGACGGTGGCGGTGCCGACATCTTGAAGTCGGCGAGCGAGCACCGGATCGGCGTTGATGTAGGGCAGCACGATGAAGCCCTCTTTCACCAAGATCTCAGCGGCTTTCAGCGTCTCGATGGGATCGGGCAAGAGGTAGCGGGGATCGGGGTGAATCTCCAGCTTCACCCAGTTCGGCAAACCGGCGGCAACGGCGAGTCGCGCGAGTCGCACGGCCTCCTCGGCATTCATCGCACCGCTGGTGTTGGGCAGCAGTAGGACGTTTTTCGGGATGAAGTCGAGGATGTTGGCGAAGGGATCGCCTTTACCTGTGAGGTCAGCACGGCGTAGCGCCACGGTGACGATCTCCGTGCCGGAGGCGATGATGGCCTCGCGCATGAGTGCGCCGGAGGCAAACTTGCCGGTGCCGAGCATGAGCCGTGACTGAAAGGTGCGGTCGGCGATGGTGAGGGACATGTTCGTGAGCGAGGACATCTCAGGTCAACTGTGTGCGCTGGAGCAGCTCGTCGATGCTCATCTGGAGGCCGATGTAGAAATCACCAAACTCGCCGTATTGCGTGGTCACCTCATCCCAGCGCATCTCATAGACGATGCTCTTTATCTGGAAGATGTCGTGGGCGAAGAGGGTCACGCCCCATTCGTGGCTGTCGAGGCCGGTAGAGCCGGTGATGAGCTGGCGGACTTTGCCAGAATACTTGCGACCAGTGCGGGCGTGGCCCTGCATGAGCTCGCGGCGCTTGGCAAAGTCGTTGGCATACCAGTTGGCACCGACGTTGCGGCGCTTGCTCATCGGGTAAAAGCACATGACCTGCCAGTCCGGCATGTTCGGGTAGAGGCGGTCGCTGTAGTATTTGTCCATGTGACCCTTCCACTCGGCCAAACGGGTGGTGTGGGCTTCGGAACCGGCTTCGAGGTTCTCCGTGCGGGCGATGCGCTCGGAGGCTTCTTCATCCTTCTCGCTGTATTCAGTCCACTCGGTCATGGAGAGGTAGCTGTAGGTCGCGTTCAGCACATCGGGGCCCAGCGCGAGATTGAGCTGCTTTTCGAAGCGGTTCGCGTCCTGGAGATCAGGCGTCAGGAGCATGAAGGCCACGTCTGACTTCGGGCTGACCATGCTGAAGGTCAGGAGCTGAGTCTTCGGATGGCTGCGGATGCTCTGCACGGTGCTGTTCAGATTGGCGATGCGCTCATCCTTCTCTTCAGGTGTCAGTGCGGCCCAGAAGCCGTGGTCGAGATTGTAAAACAGGTGCTGAACGATCCAGCCTTCTTGGGGGATGATGGGGGACATGAGGTGTATCAGGGGTTGGAGGAAAGCTAAGCGCAGGGTGGAGCGCCCCTTTATCAACCACGGCAATTGATGGCAAACAACCACCAACCCAGGACAAAATTGCGGTTCATTGTTGTCAGATTGATTTTGCTGACCGTAATCCGTTGAGATATCAACATGAAGCGAGTGTACTGTAGCTTCGAACATCTCTACCATGATCAACCTCGCCTCCAGACTCACAGCCGCCATTTGGGGGCAGTTTGTCGGTGATGCAGCCGCCCTCGGGACTCATTGGATTTATGATCTGGATGACCTGGCCGCCAAGTTCCCAAAGGGCATCCACGGCTTCGAGACACCTCAAAAGGGCCATTACCATGAGGGCAAGCTTTCAGGAGATCAGACCCACTATGGAGATGCGGCCCTGCTTCTCTTGGAATCCCTGGCCGCTTGTCGGGGTGAATTTCGTGAGAGTGACTTCGCCATCCGGCTCACCGGCTTCTTTGGCAATCCTCTCTGCAAAAGCTACATCGACCATGCGACGCGTGAGTCCATGCAGCGTCTGGCGGATGACTCGGGGAATTTTCAAAATGGTGGCAATGACGACCAACTCGGCACCGTGAGCCGGCTCGCAGCCGTCGTCGTAGCCTATCACGCACGTCCCTCGGTCGAGCGGTTGGACGCGGTGCGTCGGCTGACTTTGGTGACTCAAAACCATTCCACCGCCATCGGCTGTGCAGCGGCCCACGCGGTGCTGCTGGACGACCTCCTCTCAGGCATCCCCTTCCCCATCGCTTTCGAGGACACGCGGAAGTCGGCGGAGGTCAGTTGCGATGGCTCCGACTACTTCGAGTTTGCCCACATGCTGCGGAATCTCGATGTCACCACCGCCACGGGCCGCTTTGGGCAAAGCTGCCCGCTCGCCCAGGGCTTCCCCTCCGCCCTGCACGCCACGCTTCTGCATCACGACGACTTCCCCACAGCCGTCCTCGCCACGATCGCGCCTCCATGGTCGGAGCCTGGCTCGGCGCGCTCCACGGCATGGAGGCCATCCCCGCCGAATGGCTCGGGAAGCTACGCTCCGCCGAGCGAATCCAGAAAGCCATCGACCAGCTCTTTGCCCGGCTCGATCAAAAGCAGAGTTGACGCTGCTCCCCGCGCTCGCCAGCCTCCGCGCCCTATGAGATTCGCGATCTGCAACGAGACTTACCCCGCCGACTGGTCCTTTGAAAAAGTCTGTGAAGACGTGGCCGCCGCTGGCTATCAGGCCCTGGAGCTGGCCCCCTTCACTTTAAAAGAAGACCCGCGCGAGCTGAATGAAGCCGATGCCCTCCGCCTCAGCCACATCGCTTCCTCCTTCGGCCTGGAGATCCTCGGCCTCCACTGGCTGCTGACAAAGCCCACCTGGTTCCACATCACCACGCCAGATGCCCTCCAGCGCAAGGAGACCGCCAAGTTTGGCCGTCACCTCGCCCGCTTCTGCGCCATGACCGGCGGACGCATCATGGTCTGGGGCAGCCCGAAGGCACGCACCACGCTGCCCGAGTGGAAGTATGAAGATGCCTTTAAAAGAGCCGTCGATAGCGTTCGCGAGGTGGCTGAGGAGTGCGGCAAATACGGCGTCGTCATCGCCATGGAGCCGCTGGGGAAGAAGGAGACGAACTTCCTCAACACCGCCGAAGAGACCATCCGCCTCTGCAAGCTGGTGGATCACCCGAGCTGCAAGCTTCACCTCGACGTGAAGGCCATGAGCGATGAATCCAAATCCATCCCCGACATCATCCGCGACAGCAAGGAGTGGACGGTGCATTTCCATACCAATGACCCGAACCTGCGTGGTCCCGGCCAGGGAGAAGTGAAGTACGAACCGATCATCGCCGCGCTGCGCGAAACGAACTACACCGGCTATCTCTCCACCGAAGTCTTCGACTACACGCCTGATGCACCGACGATTGCGCGACAGAGCATCGCGTACCTGAAGCAGGTGATGGGTGTGTAAAAGGATACCCTCGCCGCGGCAGCCTATCGCGTTTCGGGGGCCCCGGCTGCACCTGTTGGGGCGGTCTGGGACTGATAGGGATCTGAACCGATGACCACCTGGGAGACGGGAGTGATGGTTAGGACACCCTCTTCCGCCTCCAGGCTCTGGGCGCGGACGGGGACAGCGAGCAGTTTGAGATCGCTGTCTTTGGCATCCCAGCCCTGAATCTTGTCGTCGGTGACCATCTCGAAAACAGCCGCCCAAAGCGGGAGTGCGACGGTGGTCGCGGTGGCCTTGGAGCCGATGGGGACGTCATTGTCGTGCCCGATCCAGACCAGGCAGGTGAGCGCACGGTCAGAGCCGATGAACCATGCATCAGTGCGGTCGTAGGTGATTCCGCCGAAGCCGGCGATGCTTTTTTTCGCGAGCTTATGTTCGACGAGAGGCTGGCGGTATTCCGGCCGCGTCATGCCTGAGATCATGGTGTTGCGGACGTGAGAGGCGGCGGCAGGAGCAAACACCTCTCCGCTGCGGGCGGTGGGCCCTTGAAGAAGATGGGGCGTGGGGCACAGGCGACCCTCATTGGGAATGGCGGTGAAGGCGCGCGCCAGTTCGATCATCCGCGCGTGACTTTGCCCCAGGGTGAAGGCTGCCTCGGTGCGCAGTGGCTCGGTGAAGCCGCAGCGCCCCAGACTAGCGCGGAGAGGATCGAGCCCGACCTCATAACCGAGACGGACTGTGGCTGCGGTACGGCTCTCAAGCAGGGCCTGCATCGGAGTGATGGTGCCGCCTGTGTAGGCCACCGGTTCGCCATCGGCACCCCACTCGCCCAGGGTGCCGACAAGGCCGCCGATCATGGCCTGCCGATTGTCGAGGGGCCCATCCAACAATGGGGCGTCAGTGACATCGGGCTGCAAGCTGAGAGCTGCGGCATAGACGAGAGGAAGTATGGCCGTGCCTGGAGGGCGGATACCCTCCAGCGCTCGGTTAAATGGGCTCGTGGTGAAGTCGCGCCCGCCCTGCATCGCGAGGATAGCCCCCGTGCGATTGTCCAACACGATCACCGCTCCTTGCAGCGACTCTTTTCCTTTGGGATCGAGCTTTTCGAGATGGCTCCGCATCATCTCATCGAGTCGGCGCTGCCAATCCAGGCGCAGCGTCGTTGTCGCTTCTGGCGGGCTACCGGGCTTATGGCCGAGCTTCTGAAATTCCATGCGTGCGGCGGCCAGTATGTAGCCAGTGCGCACGCGAGTCTTGTCATGCCTGACGACGACGGGCAGCGCGCTGGTGGCCGTGGCTTCCGCTTCGGTGATGGCCCCGATGTCCGCCATGCGCTTCAGCGTGAGATCACGCTTTTGACGCGCGAGCTTCGGCTGAGTGATGGGGGAGAAGGCCACCGGCGCCTTGATAATGCCCGCCAGTGTGGCGGACTCGACGAGGGTCATGTCGCCTACATCTTTGCCGAAGTAGCAGCGTGCGGCTGCCCCCACGCCGCTACAGCCGTGGCCGAGGTAGATGCGGTTCAGGTAGTGGGTGAGGATTTCATCCTTGGTTTGCTCCCTCTCGATGCGCATGGCCAGGAAGATCTCCGTCAGCTTTCGCGCATAGTTTTTTCCTTGGAGGCCAAAGGCATTGCGCGCGAGCTGCTGGGTGATGGTGCTGCCACCCTGCCTGATGCCGCTCGAAGTGAAGTTCGTCACGGCAGCTCGTGTGAGGCCGATGAGGTCATAACCGGGGTGGGAGTAGAAGCGGGCGTCCTCCGTGGCGAGCACGGCCTGGAGCAGATGCTCGGGCACGTCCTTGAGAGTGACTAGCTCGCGCTCGATGTCGCTGGCACTGCCGATGATCTCACCCTTGGCATCCATGATGAGGGTCTCATTCTGTCCACGGGTCAGCGCCTTCATGTCATAGGTGGAGGCCAGGCTGGCATAATGAAACCAAATGAAAACCAGTGCGACGAATCCAACGAAAAGTGCAGCAGCGCAGACGGCCCCCACGCGGCGCAGCAAGGTGGGCACCCGCCGCCAGCGCTCGCGAACCCTGTAGAAAAAAAGAGGAATCATGGGGATCAGCTTGGGCGTGCAGGATGGCTCAGCGAAGGATGCGCGAAAAAAAGTCGCGAACCGAAGCCCCACGGACCTGCTGGGGTGGCGGCGGCGCGCCGTAGATGAACTCAGGCGTCAAAGGCGGGGTGAGCGGATCGGTTTCCTCGATGACGGAACCCGGCGTAAACTTCACGGCGTGAAGCTCAGGCTTGGCTTCGATCTCCCGCAGTACCTTGGCGATGACTGGCGCAGCCGTGCCGCCGCCCGAGAGACCGCCATCATCGGCATTCCCCTCGATCATGACGGCAAAGGCCAGCGGCGGTGTCGTGTCCACATAACCGGCGAACCAAACGACATTGGCCTTCGCGCCGCGCAGGACCCACTGGGCAGTTCCTGTTTTGCCAAACACAGCCACCGTTTTCAGACGCGCCGCCTTGCCTGTGCCATTGACATGATTCACCACGCCAAACATCGCATGACGCACGGACTCGAGATCCATATCGCCCACCGGCATGAGCGCTTCACGGCACGGGGCGGCTACATCTTCCACCTGACCGCGCTGAGACTGCGACTGCATCATCAGCCGCGGGCGCGGACGGCAGGCACCATTCGCCAGGGTGGCCATCGCCATCGCCATCGCCATCTGCAAGGGCGAGGCTTCGGTGACGCCCTGGCCGATGGAAAGATTCGCGAGGTCGTGATTCGATGGCGCGCTCTTTGGCATGGAGCCTTTGGATACCTGCAAAGGCAGCACAGGCGGCACGCCGAAGCCGAACTCCTGCGCCATGTAGAGAATGGATGCGTCCCGCGTCACCATGGCGGACTGATAGAAGTAAGTGTTGCATGAGCGGATGAGGGCGGCGCGCGCATTGAACCAGCCGCGGTCGTCCTTCGACCAGTTGTCAAACTCGCGTCCGTCGATCATGAGCGTGGGGCCGCATTCGAACTCGCGAAAGGCATCCACCGTGCCCGCACGCATTCCAGCGAGGACGACGAAGGGCTTGAAGACAGAGCCCGGTGGGTAGCTGCCCTGCAAAGCACGATCAAAGAGCGGCCCGTCGATATTCTGCGTCAGGCCCGTGAAATCCTCGCTGGAGATACCCCGCGCGAAGGCATTGGGATCGAAGCGGGGATGGCTCACCATCGCGCGGATATCTCCCGAGTGTGCGTCCACGATGACGATGGCACCGCGTTTGCGAGTCTGGGCGAGGGCGCTCTCCGCCGCTTGCTGCGTTTCGAGATTCAGCGTGGTGACGACATCCATGCCCGCCTGTGGCGCGGCAAAGACCTGCTCATACGCCACCCTTCCAGCATCTGACATCATGACGCAAAACGTACCATCCACTCCCGTGAGCTGCTTGTTGAAGGCCGCCTCGAGCCCTGCCGCTCCACGCGTGCGCTGCCAGAGCGGTTCGCCACGCAGCACCGGGCCAGCCGGAGGTGAGCCATCCGCCGAGACATAGCCCAGCAGATGGGCCGCCAGATCTCCGTGGGGGTAGTGGCGCACATACTGAGTTCGCACGTTGGCATTCGGGTGCTTCTGCGGATCGATGACCACGTCATTG
>JBIKIA010000622.1:0-3127 GCA_044361885.1 Prosthecobacter sp.
GGTACTTGTCCCAAGTGCGGCATGGCCCTGGAACCGATGACGACGACGGAGACCGATGATGCGGACGATGACGCCGAGCTGCGCGACATGACGAGGCGTTTCAAGTGGAGCGCGCTGCTGACGCTGCCGGTGTTTGTCACGGCGATGGCGCATATCGTTCCCGCGTGGAGCCATGCGGAATGGGCGAATGGCATGGCGACTCGCTGGATGCAGTTTGTGCTCGCGACGCCGGTGGTGCTGTGGGCCGGATGGCCGTTCTTTGTGCGAGCGTGGCAGTCGTTACTGCATCGCAGCATGAACATGTTCACGCTGATCGCGCTGGGTGTGGGAGCGGCGTATGCGTTCAGTGTTGCGGCCATGCTGGCGCCGGGGTGGTTTCCGAAAACTCTCGGCGACATGCATGGTCAGGTGCCGCTGTACTTTGAAGCGGCGGCGGTGATCATCGTGCTGGTGCTGCTGGGGCAGGTGTTGGAGTTGCGTGCACGAGCACGCACAGGAAGTGCGATTCAGGAACTGCTCGGCCTTCAGCCTAAAACAGCGCGGCTCGTCACGCCCGAGGGCGATGTTGATATCGCGATCGATGCCGTGCAGGTCGGCCAGCGTCTGCGTGTGCGTCCTGGTGAAAAGATTCCCGTCGATGGCGTGGTGATCAAGGGCAGCAGCCATGTGGATGAATCTATGCTCACCGGCGAGCCCGATCCCGTGGAGAAATCCGCCGGAGCCCAGGTGACGGGCGGCACGCTCAACCAACACGGCAGTCTCATGGTGCAGGCCGAGCGCGTGGGCGCGGACACGATGCTGGCGCAGATCGTCCAGCTTGTCGGGCAGGCGCAGCGCAGTCGTGCGCCGATTCAGGCGCTGGCGGATAAAGTGTCGGCATGGTTTGTGCCCGCCGTGCTGCTCGCTGCGGTGATCACTTTTGGCATCTGGCTCTGGCTGGGATCACTGGCTTTTGCGATCACGAATGCGGTTGCCGTTTTGATCATCGCCTGTCCCTGCGCGCTGGGCCTTGCCACGCCGATGAGCGTGATGGTCGGCATCGGTCGCGGAGCGAAGATAGGTGTGCTGATCCGTCAGGCGGAGGCCATCGAGAAGCTGGCTGCGCTGAACACGCTGGCCGTGGACAAGACCGGCACGCTCACACTCGGCAAACCCGAAGTGACCGAGATTCTCCTCTCGCCGCAGAGCCAGCTCAGCATCGACGACGCGCTTCGTTTCGCTGCGGCCTTGGAGCGCCACAGCGAGCATCCGCTGGCCTATGCCGTGATCCAGGCGGCGGAGAAAAAGAAGCTCGCCCTGCCTGACGTGCCCGACTTCCAAGCCACGCCCGCAGCGGGTGTCAGCGGCATGGTCGATGGCAAAGCGGTGATGGTGGGCAAAGCGGACTTTTTGCGCGAGCAAGGCATCGAATACCTCGCCGCACTCGAAGCGCTCGCGACACCGCATCAAAGCGATGGCAAGTCGGCCATCTTTCTCGCGGTGGATCGACAGGCGACAGCCGTCATCGTCGTGAGTGATCCGATCAAGGCGACCACACCCGAAGCGCTGGCCCAACTTCGCGCGCTTGGCATCTCAGTCGTCATGCTCACCGGCGACAACGAACGCACGGCGAACCGCATCGCGAACACGCTTGGCATCGAGCGCTTCCATGCAGGTGTCACACCGCAGGAAAAGCACACCTTCATCACTCAGATGAAGAAGCCTGGAGTTGTCGTCGGCATGGCGGGAGATGGCATCAATGACGCACCCGCCTTGGCCGAGGCCGACGTCGGCATTGCCATGGGCACGGGGACGGACATCGCGATGGAGACCGCACCCGTCACGCTCGTGCGTGGTGACCTGCGCGGCATCGTTCATGCCATCCAGCTTGGCCGCGCGATGATGCGGAACATCCGGCAGAACCTGCTCTTCGCCTTCCTCTACAACGCTCTCGGCATCCCCATCGCCGCTGGCATACTCTATCCTTGGCTCGGCGTGCTGCTCAGCCCGATGATCGCTGGTGCGGCGATGAGTCTGAGTTCCGTGTCGGTGATCGCGAATGCCTTGCGGCTGCGCAACTTCCGACCCTAGGGCGCGTTACGCTGAGTCATGAAAGCCACCACCTTTGCTCTGCTGCTGCTCGGTTTGATCCCACTCGCGGAAGCACAGGTGCGGGTGGAGTCGGTGCCTGAGGGTGGCATCCAGCCGCAGGTGCTCGTGGATGCGAAGAGCGAACTGCACCTCGTCTATCTCAAAGGTGACCCAAAGGCCTGTGACATACGCTACACTCATCGCGCCTCCGAAGGTGCGAGTTGGGCGGAGCCGATCACGGTGAACTCCATCCCAAGATCTGCCATCGCCATCGGCACCATTCGTGGAGCTCAAATGGCGCTTGGCCGCAGTGGTAGTGTGCAGGTCGTGTGGAATGGCGTGCCGGAGAAGACCGGCGAAAAGCAGCATCGCTCGGCGCTGTATCACGCGCGGCTGAAGGCAGGTGCCGGACAGTTCGAGAAACAACGTGACTGGCTCGGTGATACGGTCGCACTGGATGGCGGAGCCTCCATCGCTGCTAATTCCGAAGGGCGTGTCTGTCTCGTCTGGCACGCGGCCACGGAGCCTGGATTGCGCGAAGGAGCGCGTTTCGTTTTCGTGCGCGAGTCACAGGATGACGGCGCGACTTTTTCCGAGCCCAAGCCTCTGAACAAAGATCAGCCCGGCGTCTGTCCCTGCTGTTCATTGCGCGCGCATCTGGATGCGAAGGGCACGCTTCATGTGCTTTATCGTGCAGCGATGAAGCCAGACGAGCGAGGCATCGCCATGATCCGCCAACCTGAAGGTGGTGCAGCCAAGATCTCGCGACTGGATGACTGGCGCATCGCCATGTGCCCGATGAGCAGCATCAGCATGAACGAAGTCACTGGCACCCTGCGTGTCGCGTGGGAAAACGATGGACGCATCGTGATGGGTGAACTGGGTGGCGACTTGGAAAAGCTCGGCCCGCCAGCAGCCAAGCATCCATCTTTGGTCACGAATGGTCAGGGCTCCACGCTGATAGCCTGCATCACCGGTTCAGGCTGGATGAAAGCCGGGCAACTGCACTGGGAACTGCGTGATGCCAAAGGCAAGATCACCGGGACAGGTGAAGGCG
>JBIKIA010000126.1:0-10494 GCA_044361885.1 Prosthecobacter sp.
CCCGTCCTCGTCCTCCTGAATCAGACCGGCCCCACCCAGGAGGCCACCGTCGAGGAATCCGAGATCCAAATCTGGCGCGACCATCTCAAGCAGTGGCCCATCGTCAGAGACGCCCTCTGCCTCGATGCCTTCGCCCGCTGCTGGGTGCAGGAAGACCGCCTCATGGAGGCCATGACCCCGCTCATCCAGGAGCCCAAGACCGATGCCTTCAAGCAGCTCAAGCGCGCCTGGCATCAGCGCAACGTCGAAGTCTTCCACCAGTCCAGCCGCGCCCTCGCCGAACTCCTCACCGCCGCCGTCCTGGACGGCATCGAAGTCCGGGGCGAGAAACTTTGGGAGCGCATCGGCATCGCCCGCCAGGAGCTGAACAAAGAATACCAGGGTGCCCGCGAAGAGCTCGCCACCCGACTCGCCGACCGACTCGTCGGCACCACGAACAAACTCATCGAACTCCACGGACTCGAAGGCGAAGCCGCGCGGCGGCTCGGGCAACTGACCCAGGAGCAGTTTCACCTCCCCGTGCAGGTGCCCGAGGCCATCTGGAGCGTCCTCGGTAGCGTCGCCGGCGGAGCCATGGGCGGCCTCATCGCCGACCTTAAATCCGGCGGCATGACCTTTGGCGGCGGCGCCCTCGTCGGCGGCATCGCCGCTGGCATGGGAGCCTTCGCCCTCATCAAAAGCTACAACCTCGTCCGCGGTGGCGATCAGCGCCTCCACTGGTCCTGCGAGCACTTCCGAGAGCAAGTCCGCCTAGCAATGCTCACCTACCTCGCCGTCGCCCACTTCGGCCGGGGCCGGGGCGAATGGCAGGAAGGCACCGAGCCCGGTCACTGGAATGCCATTTGCAGCCAGATCCTCGAAGAGCACGACGACGGCATCACCCGCCTCTGGAAGTCCGGCGTCGAGACCAGCGCCCTCCCCGAAGTCGTCTCCCGCTCCGCCCAGTCCCTGATCCACGACTGCATCAGCTGCGTCCTCGTCCGCCTGTATCCCAGCGCGCAGATCGGGGAGTGAAAGTCATCGACCCATTGTGAAAAACTCCTTGCCAAAGCGGGCATCCGTGGAAACATCGCGGCCCTTCAATACCCAATTGAAAACAACACGCCAGACAAGTTGTCCGGCACTCCCCCGATAAACACACCATGAGCGAAGTCGCCACTGCCCCCGCCAACTTCAAAATCCACGACAAAGACACCGGAAGCTCCGATGTCCAGATCGCGATTCTGACGGAGCGCATCAATCATCTCACGACCCATTTGGCCACCAATTCCAAGGATCACAGCACCCGCCGTGGTCTCCTCCGCATGGTCGCCCGCCGCCGCAAGCTCCTTGATTACTTGAAGCTGACGGCCAATGAGCGCTACCAGAAGGCCCTCAAGGTCCTCGGCCTGCGCCGCTAATTCAACTTTTCCCGCCAAAAGGGGTGATGCCACGTCGCATCGCCCCTTTTCGCATGGCGACACTGCCGAAAGCGGAAAGCTTGGGGTTTGGAGTTATTCACTCTGCGTTCCCAGCATTTCCCGTCGTGATCTGAAGGTTTTTCATGCCTTCGTCATTCGAGCTTCGGCCTTCGTCATTCCGCGTCAGCGGTTTCACTTCCCCCAAACAAACAAGATAAAGAAGAAACATAACCTATGGCAATCCATACAGTCAAAGCTCCCTGCGGTTCAGGGATCATCGAAATCGAAACCGGCAAACTCGCTCACCTCGCCGATGGCGCCGTGACAGTCCGCCTGGGTGACACCATCGTCATCGTCACCGCCGTCTCCGCCACCAAGATCAAGGAAGGACTCGACTTCTTCCCCCTCTCCGTGGAATACAAAGAAAAAGCCTCTGCAGCTGGCAAGTTCCCTGGCGGTTACTTCAAGCGCGAAGGCCGCCCAACTGAGAAGGAAATCCTCACCTGCCGTATGACGGACCGCCCATTGCGTCCGTTGTTCCCAAAAGGATACCTTTACGAAACCCAGATCGTCGCCCTCCTGCTCAGTGCTGACGGCCAGAACGACTCGGACATCCTCGCCATCAACGGCGCTTCCGCCGCTCTTTGCGTGTCTGACATCCCCTTCGCAGGCCCTATCGGTGCCGTGCGCATCGGCCGTGTGAATGGTCAGTTCATTGTGAACCCGACCCACAGCCAGCGTGACGACAGCGACCTCGACCTCGTGTACGTCGGCAACAAGACCGAAGTCATCATGATCGAAGGCGCTGCCAAGGAAATGCCTGAGGCCGACTTCATCGCCGCTCTCCGTTTCGCTCAAGACAGCATCCAGGGCCTCGTGAAGGCTCAGGAAGAACTCGCTGCCCTCGCTGGCAAAGAGAAGCGCGTCATGCCGCTCATGCTCGTCCAGGACGAACTCCTCGAAGTGGCCTACCAGGTCGCTGGTGACCGCATCGAAGGTGCCATCTATCAGCCAAGCAAGGTCGCCCGTGGCAAAGCCATCGGCGCTCTCAAGGACGAAGTGGAAGCCGCCATCAAGGCCAAGTATCCCGAAGCTTCCGGTTACGCCATCGGCCAGGCCTTCGACTACCTCCAGAAGAAAGCCTTCCGCATCTCCATCCTAGACAAACTTAGCCGCTGCGACGGTCGTGGCATCGACCAGATCCGCCAGCTCTCCGGCGAAGTCTCCGTCCTCCCCCGCACCCACGGCTCCGCCTTGTTTGCTCGTGGTGAGACCCAGGCTCTCTCCATCGCCACGCTGGCTCCAGCGGACGAAGCTCAAGAGATGGACACCTACGCCGGTGGCCCAGATTCGAAGCGCTTCCTCCTTCACTATAACTTCCCTCCCTTCTCCGTCGGTGAGTGCGGCCGCTTCGGTGGTCAGAACCGTCGCGAAATCGGTCACGGTGCTCTCGCCGAGCGCTCCATCGAGCCAGTCATCCCAGAGAAGTCCGTCTTCCCTTATGCCATCCGCATCAGCAGCGAAGTCATGGCCTCCAACGGCTCCACCTCCATGGCCTCCGTTTGCTCCGGCGTCATGGCCCTCATGGACGCTGGCGTGCCTCTGAAGCGCCCCGTGGCTGGCATCTCCGTCGGTCTCGTCACTGAGTTCGAAGGCGAAAGCATGAAGCGCTACCTCACCATGATGGACATCCTCGGCTCCGAAGACCACTTCGGCGACATGGACTTCAAACTTTGCGGCACCAGCGAAGGCGTCACCGGCTACCAGCTCGACCTCAAGCTCCCAGGCATCCCCCTGAGCATCCTTGAGGAAGCCATCGCCAAGGCGAAGAACGGCCGCACCGAAGTCCTCGGCGCCATGTCCGCCGCCATCAGCGAAGTGCAGCCCCTCAGCCCACACGCTCCTCGCATCGAGATCGTGAAGATCAACCCAGACAAGATCGGTGAACTCATCGGTCCTGGCGGCAAGAACATCAAAGGCATCCAGGCCGAGTCCGGCGCTGAAATCAGCATCGAAGACGACGGCACCGTGTACGTCTATGCCACCCGCAAGGAAGGCCTTGAGCGTGCTCTTGAAATGATTTCCGGCGTCTCCGCCGAGGTCGAGATCGGCAAGAACTACACCGGCAAGGTCGTCAGCACGACGAACTTCGGAGCCTTCATGCGCCTCTTCGGCAACAAGGACGGCCTCATCCACATCAGCGAACTTGCCGACTTCCGCGTCAACCGCACGGAAGACGTGGTCAAGGTCGGCGACATGGTCACCGCCAAGTGCATCGGTGTCGATGACAAGGGCAAGGTGAAGATGAGCCGCAAAGCCGCAATGAAGGAAAAGGACGACGCTGCCAAAGCCGCTGAAGGCGGTGGTGCAGCCGAAGTCGCTCCTGCGGCGTAAGCCCATTACGACTGGTTAAACAGCCTCCCCCTGGCAGACGCGGACCGGAAACGGTCCGCGTCTTTTTTGTGACTGCATCCTGCCCACCTGAAAGGATACCGGCAGAACAGGATGCCTTCGGGAAGGAACCCACTTTTAACGGAAGTTAGCTTTCCAAACGCCTTAAAAGTTCGCTTGTTATGGTTTTTATATTGCTAACTTATGGATATTTTAGTAGATTTCCCTCAGTTACCAATATTCAACCATGAATGCATTACTCTCTCAAGTCGGCTCACTCGCCGCTCTCGCATCGGTGGTGTTACTCAGTTCCTGCGTCTTACCTAATGCGCGGGTCACCGGCAATGCCGGGTCCAAAACCGGCTCTAGCGTCCCACTGACCCCCGGCGTGCGCTATGAAGTGCGCAAGGCGCTGGCGGCAGGTGTTCCCTTCCGCCCAGCAGACATGAAACGTTACTACTTCGTGGTCGAAGCTCCCCGCCCACCTTTGATGGCTGCCGCGGCGACCCCAGGCCGCCAGTTGACAGTCCGAACTACGGCCTACTGCCATGATGAGGACGATCATATCACCTATGGAGCACGCAACGCCCTGGGCACACCGCTCAAATTCGGCAGCGTCCGCAGCGCTGCGGCAGACTGGTCCCGCTATCCGGTCGGGACACGTTTCAGGATCAGCGGTCAGCCAGATGTCACCTACGTGGTGGACGACTACGGCAGTGCCCTCGTTGGCACCGGCACCATTGATATTTACAAGCCCACCCGCACTCAGATGGATGCCTGGGGTGTGCGCCATGTGAACATCGAAGTCCTCCAATGGGGTTCCTACCAGCGCAGCATGGAAATCATGCAGGACCGCATGAAATGGCCACATGTCCGCCAGATGGTGCGTGGCATTCAGGAGCAGATGTATCAGGTCAAAGCCGGCGGCTACAAAGGCCCCGTCACCGCATCGCTGTGATTCAGTGGAAGGTCTGCCACTACAGGACCGTTGGAGAGCGCACTCATGATGCGCTCTCTTTTTTTGATCCTGGTGCTGGTCGCAGGAAACCTGCTCGGACAGAACCCTCAAGCGGCGGGCATCTCTCTGGTAGCGCTGGAGAAAGCCATCACCACCTCTGACAGCAGTCACTCCAAAGAACTGCACGGCCAGGTGCTGCGGCTCTTTGGCAAACAAAACCTCCTCAAAGGCAAACCCACCACCCGCATCGAAGGCACCAGCGTCGCCTGGGCCATCATGGACCCGCAACCCGCCCTGGTTCAGCGTGCCGATGGCACCGTGATCGGCTCCATGACCGCACTGGGTGAAGACGGATTGCAGGTGCTGGTGAAGACTTTGCCGAACTTCAGCGAGTTCCAATATCAAATCACCACCGGCGGCATGCCCCGTGTCGGCGGCATGGTGCATGTGGAGCATTACGACTACAGCGCTGACAGCCAGCCGCAGAAGGGAGTGCCCGTGGGCAAACTCGAAAAGTTTACCTGGAAGCAGAGCCGCATCTTCCCCGACACCGTGCGTGATGTCACCGTGTACATCCCCCAGCAATACCAGCCCGGCAGCGAGGCATGCCTCATGGTCTGGCAGGACGGCAGCCGCCATGTCGATCCCACGGGCTCCATGCGTGCCAGCGTCGTCTTTGATAATCTCATCCACAAAAAAGACATGCCCGTCACCATCGGCGTCTTCGTCGATCCCGGCCGCAAGACCTCCCAAAAGCAGGGCGACAAACCCTCCAACCGCAGCCTCGAATACGACAGTCTCGGCGATGCCTATGTGCGCTTCCTTCTCGATGAAATCCTCCCCGAGGTGCAGAAGCGCTACGGCGTGAAGTTCCGCCCCCAGCCTGAAGCCTGGGCCATCGCCGGCGGTTCCTCCGGCGGCATCTGCTCTTTCACCGCCGCCTGGGAGCGCCCGGACAAATTCCGCAAGGTCCTCTGCTGGGTCGGGACCTTCGTCGATATCCGCGGCGGCAATGCCTACCCCTATCTCGTGCGCATCACCGAGCGCAAACCCATCCGCGTCTATCTCCTCGATGGCACCAACGACCTCGACAACAAGTTCGGCAACTGGCCCCTCGCGAACCGCATGATGGAAACCAGCCTCAAATACATGGGCTACGACTACCGCATCGACTGGACCGAATGCTTCCACGGCAGCAAAGGCATGTCCCCTGCCCTGCCCGAGGCTCTCCGCTGGCTCTGGCGCGATGTGAAGTAAGCCTTCTGTTTCCTAAAAACAGTCCCAGCCTGTCTGATCCAGAATGACGCGGGAGATTTGACAGCCGAGGCGTGCAGGCGCAATGGCATCCACTTGGCTCCCCCTGGCACGTCTCTCGACTCCCTCATTTTCCCTGACTCATGCTCCCACTCCTCGCCGCCGCCACGGCCTCCCATCCCACCCTGCCGCCTTATTGGATGATCCTGCCCTTTGCGGCGCTGCTGCTGAGCATCGCGCTGATGCCACTCTTTGCCGCGCACTTCTGGGAGCACCACTATCCGAAGGTGGCGGTGGGACTCGGGCTGGTGACGGCGGCGTATTATGGGCTGGTCCAGCATGACTGGCACGCGCTCCAGCACGCGGGGCATGAGTATGTGAGCTTCATGGCGCTGGTGGGCTCCCTCTTTGTCATCTCCGGCGGGATCAATATCCGCGTGAAGGGTGAGGCCACCCCGCTGCGCAATGTCATCTTTCTAGCCGTAGGGGCCGTGCTCTCGAACTTCATCGGCACCACCGGTGCCTCCATGCTGCTGATCCGTCCATGGATCAGGATGAACAAATACCGCATCACGGGGCAGCACATCGTGTTCTTCATCTTCGTGGTCAGCAACTGCGGCGGCGCGCTGACGCCCATCGGTGATCCGCCGCTGTTTCTCGGCTTCCTGCGAGGCGTGCCTTTCTGGTGGGTGCTGGAGCACGCATGGCTGGGCTGGCTGATCTGCGTGACGCTGCTGCTGGCGGTGTTCTTTGTGCTGGATACGATCAACTTCCGCCGCGCCCCGAAGCCTGTGCGCGAGGTGGAGACGGCGGAGGAGCACTTCTATTTTCGCGGCCTGCCGAACCTGGGCTTTCTGGGCATGGTGCTTGCGGCGGTCTTCCTGCCGAAGAGTATGCAGGAGATGGTCATCGGCGGAGTGATGAGTGTACCGGCACTGGTCATGATCGCGGCAGGAGTGGGCTCCTACTTCACTTCAAAGCGGGAGATCCATGAGGCGAACGATTTCAATTTTGGGCCGGTGAAGGAAGTGGGCTATCTCTTTGCGGGCATCTTTTTGACGATGATCCCTGCGCTGCAGATCCTACAAAGCGGGGAGGCGGTGCAAATAACGACTCCATTGGGCTACTACTTTGCCACCGGGACGCTCTCGGCCTTCCTGGACAATGCACCGACCTACCTCAGCTTCCTCGCAGCAGCCATGGGCACGGAGCATCTCTCCGTGGACTCGGCGGCGGATGTGGTGGGCTTTGCGGCATCGCACGCGCATCAACTGATCGCCATCTCGCTGGGCGCGGTGTTCTTCGGCGCGGGCAGCTACATCGGCAATGGGCCGAACTTCATGGTGAAGGCCATCGCCGACAAGTCGAAGGTCCACACGCCGGACTTCCTCCGCTACATGTGGCAGTTTTCCATCCCCATCCTCCTGCCCATCCTCATCGTCGTGGGCTGGCTGGTGGTGAAGTGATCCGCTCAGCGATAATGCCGCGCGAGTGCTGGGGAGATGCGCGCGGGCATCGGATTCCGCAAATCCACGACAAGGGTGCCTGACCAGCGGTCATGCCAGCCGGAGGTGTTGCCACCGAGGAATGAGAAGGGCTCGAAGGGCACGATGCGATACAGCGTGCGCAGGATGACCTTCATGAAGTCCGGCTTTCCCCCCGTGTGCGTGACCACCTTCGTGCCAGTGATCCACTTCGCCGGCGTGCGGCCAAAGAGGTACTCAAAGAGCGTGAAGTACACGAGGGAACCCACATAGGCGACGCCATAGGATTGCAGGTCCGACATGTTTTCGATCCAGACAGAGATGCCACTGAACAGCCCAAACTCCTCCAGAATGATCAGACCGACGGAGACGACGAAGATGCACCCGAGCTGTCCGGCCTGGTCGATCAGATAATTGAGGAAGCGTTTCCCCCCGCCAGCAGGACCGAAGCGGTCCATATCGATCCCCGTGATGGGTGCAGCCGAGGACGAGACATCAGCCTTCGGCGGTGCGTAGGGATTCAAGTCTTCGCCGACAATCTCAGGAGTGGGGAGAGGTTCCATGCGCTGAGAATGCAAAAGGAGCGCCCGTCTCCACAAGCCCAAAACGCGTCAGGCAGGAAATCAGCTGATGATCTCGTCGAAGACATAGCCCAGCTCTCAGGAACCTGACCGCATCAAGGTTGGGTCACGGCATTCTGCTCCAGGGTCACAGCGGTCTGGGCCATGGCGCGGCCATTCAGCGTGGCACCGGTCTTCATGGCAATCAAGGTCTGGCAGAGGATGATGCCTTTGAACTGAGCAGACGTGTTCAGGGTGGTCTGGCCGGTCACCTGCCAGAAGATGTTCTTGGCCTGGGCACCGCCGGCCAGCGTGACGATGGCTCCGCTTTCAGCGGAGAGATCAGCGGCGGTCTGGAAGATCCACACGTCCTCCGCGCCGCCGGTGAGTGTCACGCCAGTGGTGATACCCACGGAGCTGCTCCATTTATAGAGGCCTGGGATGAGCGTCATGCCACTGATGTCGCCAGCACCGAGTTCGGTGAAATCAGGCAGAGTGCGTCCAGCGGCATCAGTGTAGGCGAGCTGCATGTCGCCCACCGCAGCCGTCAGTTTAACGGCATCTTGAATCCGGCAGGCAGGACCAGCGGCATCGACGGTGTAGATGGTGCCGGTGACTTCTGCACACTCCAGGCCGATCGCAGCACCGGTGATGGGACTCGTGCCGATGTCTCCGGTGATCGCAGAGGTGGGGACGTTGGTGATGCCTGATTTAGTTAGGATGACGAAGCTGCCAGATGATCTTAGATTGACCGGGGCTGGACCTTGGGAGGGCTTCAGGCTGACATGGCCGGAGAGTCCGCCGCCAATGATCTTGCGAGTGGGTGCCAGGAAGTAGCCGTAGCCACCTGAGGCAGTGCCCTTTTGCAAAATGACACCGCTGTAGGCGGGCCTCGAACCATCGGTATGGGTGAAGGTGCCGGCAAATTTGCCGGTGGCGGTGGAGAGGGTCAGTGAGTAGCTGGGATCTGCTGGACTGCCGAAGCGGGAGATCGCATTGAGCGGCGAGATGTGCAGCGGATTCCTCACGTCGGAGGTGAGGCCGCCTAACCGAAATGTCAGCAAGGCATTGTGGACGGTGCGTGCGACGACGGAGAGCCCTGGCAGCACGGCAGTGCCAGCCACAGCGTGGTACTTCGCCCCGACAGGGATCGTGCTCACACCTTCAGGCCAGCCATACGGGTAGTATTGTCCGCCCAGGAAAGGCTTGAACCAGAGGAAGCCCGAACCCAGGAGGTCGTGGTTGGTCTGGCTGTCATCCAGCGTGATGAGGCCGCCGAAGGAGCCTGCTTTCGAGAGGTAGATCTGGGCGAACAGGGGGCTGGTGAGCGCGGCACTCAGAGGCGCGCTCGCGGTGACCGCCGTATTGTCAGCCAGCTTGCCGGTGAAGGTCATCAGCCCGGCGGGCGTCACGGTGATGGCACCGATGCCATCGCCCTGGGGGAAGTTTGCGGCGACGAGGCCATTATTCTGTGCCTGAGCGGGGATTACCACGGTGTAGTAACTTTTGTTCGCCGTGTAGGGGGTGGGCACGGGGCTCGCGGTGCTGAAGGCGGCACGGTCAGCCGCGAAAGTGGACCAGGGCAGCACGGCATCGCGGCCCTGCTCGCCGAGCAGTCCCGTGATCTGATGGGTGCCGCCAGGGGCCAGATCAAGCGAGACCGCGCTGAGTATCAGGCTGGACTTGCCGCGCCGGACCACGGTGACGGTGCTGGCACGCGCAGTGCCAAAAACGGCATGGCCGGAGTTGTCGAACTTCCCGGCGAGCGGGAGGATCAGGCCGTCGATCTTCAACGTGCCGGTGAAGCTGCCGGAAGTGGAAACCAGTAGATGGATGAAGCCGGAGTTTTCATGGCTCGCGGGCTGACCGCTGGCCTTGATCAATCCATTGAAGTTGCCGATGACGGCGGCAGAAAATGGATTCACCAGGAATGCCGCGCTGAAGACGGGGTTCAGGGCCATCGCATCGCTGAACACGAAGGTGAGTCTCGGAAGATCCGTGGCGGGAGCGCTGAGGCCGGTGCCCGTCCAGCCGTTGAAGATGTTCGTGGCACCAGGACCGGTTGGCACGGCGGTGAGGATGTAACTTTTGCCCACCTGATAGGCTGCACCCGCCAGCTTGCCAGTGACGGTGCCGGGACCGGAGACGTTCGCGGTCAGAGCCACCTTCACCACATAAGTGAAGTTTCGCGTGATGATGGCCGAGGTATTGCCACCTGCATCAAAGGCTTGCACACGAATCGTGTTATGGCCGCCTGGAGGCTGCAGCGTGAGGGCATAGGGCGTCGAGAGCGCGCCCGGAGTGGTCAGGGTGGCGGACACTGGCGCGCCGCCGTTGAGAGTCACCTTCACACTTGCCACACCGACGTTGTCTTTGGCCGTGCCGGTCACATACAACGTGCCACCAGGGCTGCCGATGATCGAAGCAGTCGTAGGAGCCGTGGTCGT
>JBIKIA010000623.1:0-3118 GCA_044361885.1 Prosthecobacter sp.
TCCCGTCGATGCCAAAACCAGCGACATGGGCGACACCAAGCTCACCGACTGGGCCATCAACCACCTCAAAACCGCCCCCACCGACAAGCCCCTCTTCCTCGGCGTCGGCTACGTCAAGCCCCACCTACCCTGGTACGTCCCCCGCGAATACTTCGACCGCTTCCCACTCGCCGACATCCAGCTCCCCATCACCAAAGACGACGACCTCGCCGACATCCCGAAGCTCGGCATCAAAATGGCCGGCCCTGAGGGCGACCACGCCGCCGTCCTGAAAGGCGACCAGTGGAAAAAAGGCGTCCAGGCCTACCTCGCCACCATCTCCTACCTCGACGACCAAGTCGGCCGCCTGCTCGACGGCCTCGATGCCAGCCCCCGCAAGGACAAAACCATCATCGTCTGGTGGACCGACCACGGCTGGGCCCTCGGGCAAAAGCAGCACTGGCGCAAATTCGCCCTCTGGGAGACCACCACCCGCACCAGCTTCGCCATCGTCGCCCCCGGCATCGGCCAGCCCGGCCAGCGCTGCGATGCCCCCGTGGATTACACCAATATCTACCCCACCCTCTGCCAGCTCACCGGCATCCCCCTCCCCGAGCATGTCAAAGGCCCCAGCCTCCTCCCCCTGCTCAAAGATCCCAAGGCCGCCTGGGACCACATCGCCATCTGCTCCCATGGCAAAGGCAACCACGCCGCCCGCGACAGCCAGTACCGCTACATCCGCTACGCCGACGGCAGCGAGGAACTCTACGATCACAGTAAAGATCCCCACGAGTGGACCAACCTCGCCAGCGACGTCGGCACCAGCGAGATCAAAGCCCGCCTCGCCTCCGTCCTCCCGAAAGAAGAAGCCAACCCCACCTCCGGCGGCAAAGGCAGCAACGGCGACGGCGGCAAACCCAAGAAGGGCAAAGGCAAAGCCAAAGGCAAGCAGAAGACCGAGTGACCCCGTCTCCCAGGCTCCGGCGCAGCCGTCTCCTGTCTCCTGCGAGGCAGTCTCCGGCTTCGCCGTCTCCTCGCGCAGCGCGTCTTCCCCACTACCTCCTCAGCGCCTCAGCGCATTGATCAGCTCATCCACCTTATTGATCAGCGCCTGCATCTGCGTCTGATTGTAGGTGCCCTCGGCCAGCTCACCGAGATTCACCACCGCGTTGCTGTTGCTGCTCGTCGTAGCGATGGCGGCATTCAGCGCCGCCGTCGTCACCTCCCCCGGCGGGCCGCTCTGGCCCATGGGGATGCCGAAGGTCAGATGCAGCACGTCGCCGATGACAGACACACTCACCGACGCCGGATCACCCGCGGGCAGAGTGTTCACCGCATCCACCATAGCGGAGGTGACCGTCGGCACCGCGTCGATGAGGGCTTTCAGGCCCGTCAGTTGAGAGCGCATCTGCGCGGAGGAATTCGGCGTGTTGTTCGAAGGGAGGTTGGGATCGAATGGCATGGCTGGGGAAGACTTGAAGACTTGGAGACGGGAGAGCGGCTGTGCCGCGAGACGGGAGACTTGAAGTTCGGAGCCCCGCCTTCAGGCGGTTCAGGGCTCAGAGGGTAGAGCGGCAGGTTGGGTAGAGCGGCTGCGCCGCGAGACGGGGAGCTCAGAGTCTCCGGCGGAGCCGTCTCCGCGCGCAGCGCGTCTCCAAGTCTGGCCTTAGACGACCAGTACGCTCGCCACAGGGCTCGGCGGAGCATCACCACCATCGTTGTAGGCGATGGCGCGCAGCTCCACCGTCTGGCCGGGGGTGAATCCGGTGAGCGTCTTCTCCAGTCCACTCGCCGTGCCCGCAGCCACGAAGTCATCGTCCACGCCGATGACCTTCTTTTGCAGGCGCGTGCCGCCCATGCGTGTCGAGTAGGGCCATGTAGCATGGATCTTGCCACCTCCAGGGGCGGTCGCCGCCAGGCTGGCGATCTGCTCGGGGGCCACGGGATTCGCCGGCACATTCAGGCCGAAGTCCGTGTAGCGTGCATCATCGTCCGCCAGCAGCGTACCCAACTCGTCGATCAGGCCGCGCACGCGCTTGCGCAGTGTGCGCACCGCCGCCACCTCATTGTTCTTGGCACCATCCTGCGCCGTCTCCGCATTGTTCACCGCCGTGCGTGCGTTGCTGATCGCCCCATGCGCCGTGTTGCAGATCGCCGCCGTCGCCTCCATGTCCACGCTTTCACTGGCAGGCACGGCGGTGAAGTACGTCTTCAGAGAGCTCAGCAGACTGAAGCGCGCATCCTGCGTCGTTGGGATCGCCGTCGTCGCATTCGGCCAGCCCGCCGTCATCCACTGGCTGTTGTATTGGCTGCCGAAGAGCTTCACCAGGCGCAGTCGGCAGTTCTTCAGCACGGTCGTGCCCGCCACGTCTGCCGCCAAATGTTCGGCATTTCGCGTGCCCACCAGCGTCTCCGACTGTCCGCGTGCCAGACGCATGTTGTCAAAGGAGGTGATGGCCGCCCGGATCACGGCCTCCGTATTTTGTTTGATGCCGATGGCCACCTCATGGGTGTGGCAGCCATCAGCTTCATCCTCAGCCAGAGCTTTGAGGAGGTCATCGTCGTCGGGTGTTGGGTTCGCAGCCATATACTTTCGGGGTGTCTTGTGTTTCGATTGAGGTAAAAAAGGTGAGCTTGAAGGACTGTCCCAGTTGCCTGAGTCCCAGAACCCCTCATCCCAGTTCGGCGGACTCATGGGGGTGGGGGCGGTGAGAGGGGGAGACGCGGAGACAGGGAGACGAGGAGACTCAGAGGCGTGACATGGCAGCGGATGGGAGCCCGCTCTGGGTAGGGCCGCTGGTCCCCCAGGCGCCGGGTTCCAGTTCTCGCTGACTTCCAGAGATTATAAAAAAACGGGCTTCCGCACCGCAGGTAGGGCAGTTGTTCCTCCAGCCGCCGAGACCCCGAAAACAGGCCCAACGAACTCAACTCATTGAAAATCAGCGCCCTGCGCAGCCAAACCCAGCTCCCCATTCTCAAGAAAATAGTTTTCCAGAGGAAAGGGAAGGTACCCCAGGCTTGGAAAACTCTTTTCTGAGGGGTCGGCAAAGTGCCAACAAGCCGCAAAACTCTTTTCTGAGGGGTACCCAAGTTGGACACCCCCTGGAAAACTCTTTTCCGAGGGGTTGGGAAACTGCCA
>JBIKIA010000755.1:0-3115 GCA_044361885.1 Prosthecobacter sp.
AGTAGTGCCGGCGCACCGCTGAATCTAGTGAGGCTGAATCCTGTAAATGATTCATGATTCATGTGTTTGTAGTCCCGGAGTAAGCGGAGCGCCACCTCCTCACCCAAGTTCAGTCCCTCTATGCCGTCACTACGATAATGCACGCCAGCCATATCACGGCCTAGAGCGATGTTTGAGGCCAATTTGTCCAATTCTCCGCCAACGGATAAAGTGCCATGGTAGGACAACAAATGAGTGCCTCCCGCATCTGACATCACAGGTTGAGGCAGGATAAAGCTCTCTTTGAAAAAAGCCTTCAATACTGTGACACAGGCACCCGCGATAACAGCATGACCTGCTGGGTAGGCTGGATGGGTTGGACAACCTTCAGGGTATGACATTGGCAGCAGACCCGTGCCATAAGCACCTTGAATTAGGGGTAGCACTGCTGAGTTTAGAACGTCTTCGTGAATTGGATAGTTGGCTGTGCCATTAAGTCGATGATGAACAAGACCACCGTAGGCCTCAGGCCGGAGCCGACGGTGAACTAGCCACTTTTGGAACCACGCAGCCTTTAGCGCCGCGATGGCAGCCCGCGCCACGAGGTCAAGCACCATAGGGGCGCCAAAGGTGACGAAACCACCTTGATTGGAGACGCGCTTATAGGGGTTAGCATCATCCAAAGCAGCTGCACCCTGGGCCAATAAAATCAAAGCAGCCCCCTGGAAAGCTTGGTATGAAAAATCATGATGAACGTACTCAGCAAGGTCACGCCCCGTCGCAATGTATCTCGCAGTAGGGTCCATGGCGGCAGGACGCGGGGCTGGACTACCATTCTGCACCGCCAGCCAATGTGAGTATGTCGTGAGGTGGTTATCCCCTGGCAATGCAGTGCGGTAGCGCTGTTGGATACTGGTCGCCCCGAATGGGATATCTTTATATAAGAATTGGGAAACTAATGGACCGGTAAGATCTCCTTTGGTGTGGCCACGAAATATATTGCTGGTGTTGACTTGGCTGGCCGCTTTGGGGCCATTAAAGTTGGATAACCTATTAAGGTCTGCAACAGCGCTGGCGATGTGATCATTTGAGTTGTAGTCAATGAAGGGAATGTCACTAGTCCAAGCGCGCCAGTAGAGCTCAGTCATCTCCCCTGCAGACCTAGCACTGGCGAGCGCCGGCGCTGGAACCATGGACAAGTGGTGTGAGTCAGCCCCTTCGAGTTGGTAGGCATAAGCAGCTTGGGGGTTTGCCAGCCGAACAGTCCCACCAACAGGCACATTAGCAAACTCCTGCTGGCTTCCTGAGATCAGTGCTCGCTTAAGTGTCATGTAGGCCGATGGCACCACTTCGCCTAATGCATTGTGCGGCAATGCCTTTGTGAAACTGCCAATGAAATTAGGATATCCAATATCATCTCGTGAGCTGAGATGCTCGGCTGGGCTGATCTGCCGCTGGGCTTGGGCAGCCTGGATTCGCAGTTTTTCAGCCATATGATTCCTACTCTGTCCATTTATAGGAGCCATAGCCAGAGCTGGCTCGCTAGATACGGGCATTGCACCAGCCACACCAGCAAGACCTGTGACTCCAGTTATAAATGAGCGCCGAGAGAAGTCGGAAGATGCGCCATGATTAGGGGTATCATTCATATCAATTTGTATTCAAAGAAGTGGGTTCTAAATCACATGGAAGACTCATTGCTCCGAGCTGCGGGGGAAGTTTCGATAAAGCCTTTCCCGCCTCTCTTGGAGTCGGCGCATCGATGCCTGTGGGATGGGGGTAGGCGCGGCTTCTTCATTTGGGTCTGCTCCAGGATCTACCTCAGAAGCCGAGCCGAAAGAGGGGGTGTCACCCTCCAAAATTACGGGACCTGTCACCGTGGCCGCCAGCGAGTCCACGGAGGTCGGCGCCTTTACTGCAGTGCTTTCCAATTTAGGCCTTCCTTCGGGTGGCGAATCATCTCGGGGTTTAATCCAAGCCTCCCGGCCGTTTTGCCGTACAAGCGCCTTCAGGTCCAAGCAGGTGTCTGTCCCCTGCACCTCTACCACCTCCAGGCCCTCGGAATCATCCGCAGGCTCTCCGACGCCGAGGGCGAGAATGCGCCCATCTTCTAGATAGTGTAGGTATGCAGTGGATTGGCCATTAAGCTCAACCCACCCTGCCAGCACTAGTGAGCGCGCCCAGGAGTCATCCTCCGGGATTTCCGGAGTCTCAGGAATGGGTTCTGGCAGCTCATGAGTGGTGAAGACGGACTTATTCCAGAGGGACTGAAAATGAGCTAGGCCAGGTTTTTTCACTTCGGGTGGTAGGGGGGGCGGAGCTGGAGGTTCTTCGCTTTCTTGCTGAGCAGACTGATCTGCTGGCGAATATGCCTCCGGCTCGCCATCGGCGCGGCTTTTCAGCAATAAAGAAAAGTAGGCTAAGAGTAGGGCTAGGCTAAAGGCTAGGAATCGAATCACAGAGGCTGGCAGAGGGGGGGATGCCGCCGACAGGATGCCGGAGGTTAGGGAATAATTTCAGGATCAAAGAGTTCAGTGACGACGAAGCCCTGAGAGTCTGTCATCACGAGTTTCAGCTTGGTCGGTGCCGCACCAAGGATAGGATCGGCGGAGGTCGCCGTGACTAGGTCGGCCGTCCAGACACCAAACTGAGGCATCACACCATCTGCCACCGCCGTCGCTGAACCGATCAGGATATCACCTGTGGCCTCGACGCGGAAGACGCGGATGATGGGCAGTTGGCGCTGCCGCTCGTGGTAGAAGCCATTCAGTTTCACCTCGTCTCCACGGCGGATGTTCGGGCCGCGCTCGCGGGAATAGCCCCGGCGGATGTTGATCTGGGAGTTCTCATTGATCAGCCGCGCCGTCTCAGGGAGCTCCAGGGAAAATGCATTCATTTTTCCGTTGGAAAAATAGCCCGCCGCCGAGACGGGATCAGAGACAGCGATATTGTCATGATAAACCTCAAACCCAACCACATGGATCGCGCTGAAGGGGATGCGCGGGTCATTGAGGAATGCGATCTCTGTCCCTAAAATGCACAGAGGGGAAACGGAGGTGACTACCCCGATGAGCACGTTTTCCGCTGGCTCCACCGCCATGTCTGTGGCGGTAAACTTGCCTGTGGCCACATCCAC